>CAJLAN010000007.1 GCA_905204635.1 uncultured Collinsella sp.
GGGGCCAATTCCCACGAGTCCGCATCCGTGGCTCTGCGCAAACGCCGCCACGGCCGCAGGATCGCAGTCGTCGAGAACAACGTTCTCGCCGCAGCTCGCGGTGCCGCCGTTGCCCGGCGCAATGTAGAGCTTGCCGGCGCGCGGTGATGCTGCGAGCTTGGCTGCCAAAGCATGCTCACGGCCGCCGCTGCCCAACAACAGGATGTCGATGGTTTGAGTGTCCGCCTTCAAGGGTGCCTCCTCTATGGATTAACGGCCCGCTCCGCGCGAGCCCTTTGCAAGCAAATATACCCCTCGGCCGCCCGTCCGGGCTGCAAAGGGGTATATCGCAATAACCAAATAGTCCCGATTACTTCCAGAATCGGTTGATGATCTGCTCGCGACCAGCGCCAACGCCAATGAACGTCACGCGGGTGTGTGCCAGATCCTCGATAAACGCCACGTAGTCCTGAGCCTCCTGCGGCAGCTCGTCAAAGCTGCGGCAACCGGTGATGTCGCACTTCCAGCCAGGGAGCTCCTCGTAGACGGGCTTGGCATGCTCAAAGCGCACCTGATGCTCGGGCACGCTGGTGTAGCGCTCGCCATCGACGTCGTAGGCCACGCACACCTTGATGGTGTCGAAGGCCGAAAGCACGTCGAGCTTGGTCACGGCGATGTCGGTGAGGCCGTTGACGCGCGAGGCATAGTTGGCGATGGGGCCGTCAAACCAGCCGCAACGACGACGGCGACCGGTGGTCACGCCGTACTCATAGCCCTCCTCGGTCAACGTGTGACCGGCCTCGGACTCATAGGAAAGCTCGGTGGGCATGGGGCCCGAACCGACGCGGGTGATATAGGCCTTCATGACGCCCAGCACGCGGTCGACATTCTTCATACCGACGCCGGAGCCGGTGATGGCGCCGCCGGCGGTGCAGTTGGAAGACGTCACGTACGGATAGGTGCCGTGGTCGATGTCGAGCAGCGTCGCCTGGGCGCCCTCAAACAGCAGGTCCTTGCCCTCATCGATCATGTTGTTGAGCAGCAGACTCGTCTCGGTGATGTAGGGACGCAGGCGCTCGGCCATCGGCAGGTACTCGTCGCAAATCTGGTCCACGGTGTAGGTGGGCAGGTTGTAGATGAGCTCGAGCTCGGGGTTCACGCGGGCGAGAGCGGTCTCCAGCTTGTCGCGGAACAGCGTCTCGTCCAGCATGTCCTGCATGCGCAGACCAATGCGGGCCATCTTGTCCTGATAGCACGGACCGATACCGCGCTTGGTGGTACCGATGTTCTTCTTGCCGAGCTTCTGCTCAAAGGCGCCATCCAGATCGATGTGGTACGGCATGATGACATGCGCGTTGCCGCTAATCTTGAGGTTCTTGGTGGTGATGCCGTCGGCCTCGAACATGTCAATCTCCTCAAGGACAACCTTGGGGTTGACGACGCAGCCGTTACCGATCACCGACACGTGGTCGGAATACATGATGCCGGAAGGCACCTGGTGCAGGCCGTACTTCTTGCCGTTGACGACGATGGTGTGACCGGCGTTGTTGCCGCCCGAATAGCGCACGACGGCATCGAAGTCGCCGGCGACCAGGTCGCAAATCTTACCCTTGCCCTCATCGCCCCACTGGGCACCGACCAAAACGGTTGACGGCATGTTTACTCCTTACATTCATGGACTGTCTACGCGCCACGCCGGCACGCAGAAGCACAAAACATTCCCAGTATACCCGTGCAACGGGCGCCTGTCCTACTCCTCGGCATGTGCCCCATCAAGCTCATAGAACTTGGTGGATGCCGGCAGGAACATCAGGTCGACGTCGCCGATCGGGCCCGAACGGTTCTTGGCCACGACGATACGCGTAACGCCCTCGTCGGGTCGATCGTCGCGCGAGGCTTCGGCCTCGTCGGCGGAGCGGTCCAAGAACATGACGATATCGGCGTCCTGCTCGATGGAGCCCGATTCACGAAGGTCGGAAAGCTGCGGGCGCTTGCCGGTACGGGATTCGACCTGACGCGAGAGCTGTGACAGCGCGATGAGCGGGATCTTGAGCTCCTTGGCCATGATCTTAAGACCACGCGACATCTCCGAAACCTCGACGGTACGGCTCTCGGAGCGGCGTCCCGGTGGAGGACTCACCAGCTGCAGGTAGTCCAAAATGATGATTGCCTTCTCCTTGTTATGGAGCATGCGGCGGCTCTTGGCGCGAATCTCAGTCACTGTGGTGCCGGGCGTATCGTCAATCAGAATATCGAGCTTGGACAAGGTCTGCGTGGCCTCGTTGATATTGGCCCACTGCTCGGGGCTAATGCGGCCCATGCGGAAGTCACTGATCGAGATCATGGCGTAGGCGCAAATCAGACGCTGGGCAATTTCCTTGCCCGACATCTCCAGTGAGAAGAAGCCGACGGTATAACCAGCAGCGGCAGCGTTAAGTGCCAGGTTCAGAGCGAACGACGTCTTACCCACGGCAGGACGGGCGCCGATGATGATGAGCTGGCCTTCGCGAAAACCCATGAGCATGCGGTCGAGCGACGGAAAGCCCGTGGGCACGCCCGCAGCCTGGCCACCGGCCTGGCACACTTCCTCGGCCTCGTTATAGGCCTCGACCATAAACTCGGTCAGCGTCTTGTAGCTCGACTTGACCTCGCGCGCTGTAACCTTGAGCAGCTTGCTCTCGGCCAGCTCGACAACCTCTTTGGTGTCGGTGGGGGCGTTATATGCCAGCGCGTTGATCTCGTTGGTGGCGCCGATCAGCTCACGCAGCATCGAATCACGGCGAACGATGGCGGCATGGTGCTGCCAGTTGACGAGCGACAGAGTCTGACCCATCAACTCCAAAATGTACGCTTCGCCGCCCACGGCATCGAGTTTGTTGATGCTTCGCAGGTAATCGATCAGCGAGATGGAGTCGATGGGAATGCGACTGTTGTACATATCGACCATCGCGGTATAGATGGTCTTATGAATGGGCCGGTAGAAGTCATCGGGCTGCAGCTCGACCTGGGCCTCTTCGACCACCTCGGGCGATAGCAGCATAGCGGCCAGTACATTGGCCTCTGCATCTTGGTTTTGGGGAAGACCCAACTTTGAGCCGCGGTCCTCGACCGTCAGCCCGGTCTCCCTATCGTCATATGCCATGAGCATCCTCATTCATATCGCTTGCGAGCATCCATAGTATCAGCCACGGTCCCAAAACGCGCCGCGCGCCGCCAATCATCACCGAACCAAACGGATGAACGGTCCTGTATATAGGACTTCGACGCAACGTTCACCATGACACTCACTCAGCGCAAAAAACAAAAGGGCGCCCTGGTTTCCCAGAGCGCCCTTCTTAGAACAAGATTGTTGCGTTGCAGCAAATGCTACTCGGCAGCAGCCTCAGTCTCGACCTCGGCGGTCTCGGCCTCCTCGACCTCAGCCTCGGCAGCGAGCTCCTCGGCGGTAACGCCGACGAGAACGACAACCTCGGCCTTGATCTCGCGGTACAGCGAGATGGCAACGGTGTGGGCACCGGCAACCTTGATGGGCTTACCGAGCTCGACGCGCTTGCGGTCGATGTCCATACCGAGCTGAGCCTTGATGGCGTCAGCGATCATAGCGGCGGTAACGGAGCCAAAGAGGATGCCCTCGTCGCCGACCTTGACGTCAACGGTGACCGTCTTGCCCTCGAAGGCAGCCTTGGTCTCGTTGGCGGTAGCCAGACGGACGGCCTCGCGCTTGGCGATGTTGTTGCGACGCTCGTCAAGCTGCTTGAGGTTGCCCTTGGTGGCGGCAACAGCGAGCTTCTTGGGGAACAGGAAGTTCTCAGCGTAACCCTGAGCGACCTCTACGACGTCACCCTCGCCGCCCTTGCCCTTGATCTCATCGAGAAGAATAACCTTCATGATGTGTCTCCCTTCTTAGCCGCGGTCGCGGTTGCCACGAGAGGAAACCACGGGGACGGTGTACGGCAGGAGAGCCATCTCGCGGGCGCGCTTGATGGCGTTGGCGATGTCATGCTGATGCTGCGTGCAAGCGCCAGTGACGCGACGGGGCTTGATCTTGCCACGGTCGGTCATGTACTTACGGAGAAGCTGAGTGTCCTTATAGTCGATGAACTCAGTGTTCTCCTTGCAGAACTGGCAGTACTTACGACGCGGCTGACGTGCAGAAAAATCATTAGCCATGTCAAAATACCTTTCGTTTGGCAACTTCGGCGAACCGAAGCCGCCTCTCACTCAAAAATAGGTGAACAACCCTTAGAACGGGATGTCCTCATCGTAGACGTCGACCGCGGGCGGCGTGGCCACCGGTGCGGCAGGACGTGCTGCGGGCGCGGGCGCTGCGGGGGCGTAACCGCCCTGATCGTAGCCACCCTGGCCACCACGGGAGCTCATAAACTCGATCTCATCGACGATGACCTCAAGCTTGCTCCGGCGCTGGCCGTCGCGCTCCCAAGAGCTGTAGCGCAGCTTGCCCTCGATCGCGACCTTGTTTCCCTTTGCCAGGAAACGGCTCACGGCCTCGGCGCGGGTGCCGAACATGGTGCAGTCGACAAAGTTGGGATAGTCCTCCCACTCGCCAGTCTGCGCGTTGCGGCGACGATCGTTCACGGCGACGCCAAAGGACAGAACCTGGGTTCCGCCGGCGGTGGCGCGCAGCTCGGGATCGCGGGTGAGGTTACCGGTGATGTTCACTCGATTGATGCTCATAACTCACTACTTCCTCTTGGGGCACAAGCCCAGTCCAAAACGACAGTCTTACTCCTGGTCGTCGCGACGGACGATCATGTGGCGGACCACAGCGTCGGTGATGCGCAGGACGCGATCAAGCTCGGCGATCTGGGTAGGATCTGCGTGGAAGTTGATGAGGGTGTAGTCACCATCGGTGAGGTCGTTGATCTCGTAGGCGAGCTTGCGCTTGCCCCACTCGTCAACGGAGTCGACCTTGCCAGCGCCCTCAGCGATCGTGGTATCGATACGCTTCATAACAGCGAGACGAGTCTCGGGGTCGAGTGACGGGTCAACAAAGAACAGCAGTTCATAAGCCTTCATATTGTCACCTCCTCTGGGCAAATGTGGCTTCAGGTCGTGAAGGTGCGCCTGAAGCAGGAAAAGACTTGGTAATAATATCTTTCAACCTCCTAGGCTGCAAGAATATGCAGCTACAACCTCATGACCTCCACATATGCCCATACTCGCACGACGTTTCATGCGCATTCCAACCAAATGCTGACCAAAAGCTTGACGGATCTGTGGACAAGATACGGTGCCGTGAGGACAAGCTGAGCCAAGTCGCAGGTCAACGGGCGCATGGTTGTGGTCGCAAAATGCATACCAGTGGTCTAATTGATCGCCAAAAAGATTTAAAATTCGTTTGCTCGTGGTCTATAAAGTCCTTTTTTGAGCAATTCGCATAGCATGATTTTGCTGGTCAGACTGCATGTGTCGCGCGTTTTAGGCACAGCGCGAGACGCTGTGGATCAAAAAATGCCAACTTTTCTGTTTGCACTTTGCGATTCCTCGTGTATACTGACTTTCGCATTTAACGGAGAGTTGTCCGAGTGGCCGAAGGAGCACGATTGGAAATCGTGTAGGCGTCAAAAGCGTCTCCAGGGTTCAAATCCCTGACTCTCCGCCAGTTAATTCCAAAGCAGGCCTTCGAGCCTGCTTTGTTTTTACCCCACGCGGAGGGGTGGCAGAGTGGTTGAATGCGGCGGTCTCGAAAACCGTTTGGCCTGTATAAGGTCACGAGGGTTCGAATCCCTCCTCCTCCGCCATTTTGGTTGAGAAAGCTCCCAAGAATGGGAGCTTTTTTGTTATCGAAATACGTCTCGATCCCACGCTTCCCCAAACATGTACGTCACCCTCCAAAACCGACATTTTTCGACATCTTTGGAGGCTGACGTACACGTTTGGATTGAGCTCACGGGAGCGGCACTATTCGGAAGGTGCCTCCTCGTCTCGTATGCTTTTCCAGTTGCGGATAAGTGCCTTGCGTAGTTCGTTTTGTTTTCTCTGGTACCCGGTGTCGGTACAGCGAGGCATGCCGAGTGCTTCGCGAATGTTGTTCATGGCGCGGTGAAAGGCGAGCTGACTACTGAACTGAGCCGAAGTGAGCGTAACGATTCGATATCCCATTTGGGAGAGAACGGACTCTCGCTCCGCATCTGCTCCCTTGCGCTCGAGCTCATCGTGAAAACCGCCCTTATATTCGATACCGAGCGCCCTGCGCTTATAGGTCACGAGCGCATCGATTTTGAGTGTTCGAGCTTTGGCGCAATGCCAGAGACGTTGAGGGATCTCGAGCGGTTTGTTGAGTTCGATACCTCGGATGCCAACGCCGCCTTCGCTTGTTGGGAGCGAGAGGGCGATTGCCGAAGCGGTCTCCATAGGCGAGGCCGAGTGATCGTAGATGTGCCTGAGCGCGAGCCGTGCACGTGTGGCACCGGGTTTGCCGGGGTGCCGATCGAGCAGTTTGGTTATTTCATCCTTGGAGGTAGTGGCTGGTTGCCCGGTATAAGGGTCGGCGGGATTGAGCCTCATGCGATAATCGCCGCAAACTTCATAGCCATATTCGAGATATTCGATCCTATCCATCCACCCGGCAGCGAGCGCAAAGGTGAAGGCTTCGTCGGTGATGAAGATTCCGGGCGTCAACTCGTTAATATGCTCGTAGGGAAGATTTTGTCCAAGAATGTGACAAACGACGCCTTTGGTACGAATTCGCTCGAATTCGAATACAACCGCGATATCGATAGTCTTAAGCATATCGGACGGAATGCCGCAGTCGGTAAGAGCCTGTCGTATGCGCGCAACACGTTGCTGGGTGGAGATGCCTTGTGCGCCTATCTGGTAGTCGTGCCGCGCAAGAGACTGAACCAAATTCTGGGGTGCATGATGGACAAGCCATGCGGTTTTATGCGAAATGAGAACAGGGGTATCCATTGAGGGCCTCTCGCTCTGAGCCGGTATCCAACTCTTATGTCCGTTGAAGTGGGGAAATATACCGGATGTGAGTAAATCAACTCACTCATGCTGTGAGCTCAATCCAAACATGTACGTCCGCCTCCAAAGATGTCGAAAAATGCTGTTTTTGGAGGGTGACGTACATGTTTTGGATCCCTGGCATTCCAGCAATGCCATGTCAGCATCCGCTGCCAACCGTTTACCGAGCAATAGGGTCGCCAGGCCCGCCAACCATGTACTATGTACGGGCATTGTCTAAACCAGCAACCCAAAGGACCCCATCTTGCCCGTCGTCGCCACTATGACCGTTACCTCACACGCCACGGATGCCATGGTCGCCATCCCGTTTTGGCTCGAAATGTTCGCCGTCGTCGCGGCTTCAATCTCGGGCGTGTTGGTCGCGCGCGAGCACAAGCTTGACCTGGTGGGCGCGGTCGCGCTCGCGGTGGTCTGCGGTCTGGGCGGCGGTCTCTTGCGCGACATGACGCTGCAGGTGGGCAACGTCTACATCCTCAACCAGCCGATGGCACTCCCGCTTTCCATTGCCACGGCGGCCATCATCTATATTTTCCCGGCAATCGTCGACAAACCCGAAAAACTCATTCCCCTGCTCGACATCATCTCGGTCGGCATCTACGCCGCCACTGGAGCAGACAAGGCGCTGGTCTACGGCTTTGCGCCGGCGGTGTGCATCATGATGGGCTTTTTCACCGCGGTGGGCGGCGGCATGCTGCGAGATGGTTTTATGGGTGTGGTGCCGGGTATTTTCCAGCGCACCAACTTCTATGCCATCGCGGCTATCGCCGGATCGGCAAGCTATGTTTGCCTTGTCATGAGCGGCTTGGTCAGCAATGTCGTCGCACTGGTCGTTTGCGTCGTGGTGACCATGGGGCTGCGCTGGCTATCGCTACGCTTTGATATCAAAAGCCCCACCGAGGACGACATCGCACGCTTTTTGCACCGCAAAAAGTAGGTGGCGCGGCACGACCCTTCGAAATGCAACCGAGAGGCTCTTTTAGAGCGCCCGCGCGTTGGGTACCCTGTTAGGTATATGCCAAACACCTAACAAAAGGATCAACCATGGCTTTCAATCAAACCGCGGCGGCGCCGTCACACAAGATGCGTCGCTGCCTGCTTATGGCATTCGCGCTCATCGCGCTCGCGCTCACCGCTCTTCCCACGGCGTCATTTGCCGGCACGGACACGGCGGGCAACGTACTTGCAACCGACAACGACTCTAATCCGTCCGGCGTCGAGGGCGACCTGTACTGGGCCGGTCAGGCCCTCAACTTGGACGACGCCTCCATCGACCGCGACATAATTGCGGCAGGCGAGAGCCTCTCCATCCGCGACTGCACGGTGGGCGGTGCCGTCCGTCTGGCGGCACGCACCATCGACATTGCCAAGACCACGGTTGATGGCAGCGTCACGGTCGTTGGTCAGCATGTCGTGCTCAATTCCGACAGCACCTCCAACTGTTTCTATGCGATAGGCGAGACAGTTGCCCTGCGAGGCTCCACCAAGTCGGCAGCACTTGCGGGCGACACGGTGACCATCGATGGCACCGTCGATGGCGATGTTGAGGTTTGGGCCGACAAGCTCATCTTGGGCAAGAACGCCCGCATCACCGGCACGGTGAACGCGCACGTCTCCGAGGACCCCGAGCGTGCCGCGGGAGCCGAGGTCGGTGCCCTCAAGATCGACCGCACCGAGAACGAAGATACTTCCACCGTTAACGATGTCATCGGCGGTATCGTCGCCGCGGCACTCTCGACCTGCTTTGTCGCTCTGCTGCTCGAGCTCGTCTTTCCGCGCGCGACCGCCAGCGCCGCCGGCATGCTCCACCAGCGCCCCATGCCCCTGTGGGTGAGCGGTCTTCTGGGCACGATTGCTATCGTCCCCGCCGTCCTACTGCTGATTATCTCTATCGCCGGTCTGTCGCTTGCCGGAGCCCTCTTGTGCGGCGTTATCGGCATCGCGTTGGTGTCGAGTGCCTTTGCGGGGTGCGCGCTCGCCCGCATGGTCGGACACAACCAAAACCGCTACGCCATGGCAGCCGTGGGCGGCGTAATCGCAGGCGCCCTCACGGGGCTTCCCCTCGTAGGTGACTTCATCAGCGGCGTAGCCTTTGTCTTTATGCTCGGCTACGTTATCCAGATCATCTGGCGCAACGCCCACCTCAAGCCGCAGCAGCCGGCTAACATGCCAGGACTCCCCACCGCTTAGCCACCAACCACCACAAAGGTGCCAGGTTACTTTGCACCAACAAACGAAGCGGGGCACTCGGTCATGTCGACCGGGTGCCCCGCTTTTCTTGGGGGGTTTTCTAGTAACTTTTTCAAAACCAATGATCATCAGGTCGGTAGGCCTGTGCGTCACTCGCTACGGAGGCAGTACGCCATTGAGCAAGAAGGGCAATTATTTTTCACGGCGACCTCCTCCCCGCTTGATGACGAGCGCGACAACAATAGCCGCCACTCCGATGGCAGCCAAAACCGCCACCAGTACCAACGTTCTATCTCCCGTCGAGGGCATAAAGCCTCGACCTGCTTCTTTGCTTGGGGTGTTGAGCACCGACAGCTCAATCGAACCCGTCCTGGCATCGGCGGTATCAACCCGCAGAGGGTTTTCGACCGATACGGTCACCTTGGGCTTCGCGGTCGCCACTTGTTTAACGTCTAGACTCTCAGCCGTAACCGTCACCGTACGCTTGCCCTCAAAGGCGGTGTAGCCCTTGGGTGCCGCGATTTCCTCGACGGTATAGACACCCGCGTCCACACCGCTCAATTCCACATGGCCATCCGCGTCCGTGGTGATGCACGCGTCGGCATCCGTCGACCACGATCCGTCAGTCGTTAGGATGCGACCGCGGTCGTCGATGATGCGCAGTTTGGCACCCGCGAGCGGCTTATCGTCCGAGCTTGAGCGCTTGATCAGACTGAGTCCCCAGGTGTAGGCGCACGCGTCGTCGCTCGGCGTGCGGGTGAAGCCGGCGTCGCCGGACTGGTCGGCAAAGGGAGAGCGCGGGTAGCGCAGGTAGGCCTCGTTGGGGTTGCCCTTCGCGATGCCGTGGTTGCACGCGCTGTTGAGCGGCGCATTGTACACGGCGACCACGCGGGCGCCCGCGGTGAAGGCGTCGGCCCCGCCGAGCGCGGCGATGAGGTCGCCGGTGCGCACGGTGAAGGTTCCGTCCGCCGCTACCTTGGTGGCGCACTGGGCCGTGATGTCGGTCCAGCCCTTCGCGGGCTCGGTGCCGACGCGGCCATCCTTACCGGCCGAAACGGCGTCGAAGCCGCCGTCCGCGCCCGCCGCCACGTACACGCGCATGCTCGCGGCCACCTTGGAGGGGTCGAGCCCCGCGCCCATGGTGTCGACGAACCGCACCGTATAGGTGCCGTAGGCGGCAAGGCCCGCCGGGACCGTGGCAGAGAGGCGCCAGTACAGGTCGTCGGCGACCGTGGCGTCGGCGGCCTTCTGCCAGGCGGCGGTGCCGTCCTCCAGCACGTGCTTGGACACCTTGGGGGTCGCCGCCTTGGGCTTGACGGTGACGGCGCTGCCGCCAACCAGCGCCATGATCGGCGCGGTGCCGGCCTCGCCCTGGGCGATGGCGTCGTCGTCGGCGACGATGAGCCAGTAGCCGCAGGGCAGCTCGGCCGTCGTGCCCGCGTTAAGGGCCACGGACACGGCGCCAGAGCTCTGGAAGGAACGAGCGAGCTGTGCGCTCAGCGCGCTCGTAAGGTGGGAATCGGTGTTGAGCCACTCGGCAGCTTCCTGCGCGGTGGTCTGGGATTTGGGCATGCCGGCGCTGTGCAGCACGGGCAGCGCGGCGTCGCGCACGGCGTCGCTTGCCCAGGCGAGGTCGGTGGCGATCTTGGCGTCGCTGTCGCCGTCGACGACGTTGGCGCTAAAGATCTGGTAGGCGTCGTAGCTGCTCGCCACGGTGCCGCTCACCGTGATGGAACCAGTCGAGGTCGGCGCGGCCTGCGCGGAAGCAGGGAACACAACCGCGCAGGTGCCGATCAGGAGGGCAAGCAGCGCAAACAAGATCGGGAAGGAGCAAACTTTCTTATTCACGACGCTTACCTCCCTTCGCATTCGCCTTGCGACGAATGTGCATCCAGGCCGCAGCAGCGCAAAGCACCACCGCGCCGGCAAGGTACGTCAGAGTGACGCCCGACATACCAGAAAGGGGCAAAGAGGTGGAGTAGGTGTTGGTGAAGGTGGGGGTGGAGGTCGGAGTCTCGCTCCCATTACCGTTGGCGTCGACCTCGTAGTAGACCGGCGTGCAGTTCAGATGTCCCTTGCCGTCATCCTTTGCCGTCACCACAACCTTGAAGGTCTTGGTGTCGTTGGTGTAGCCTTCGTGTTGGGTGCCATAGGCCTTGTTGGCGTCGCATTCACGGATGTAGTAGGTGAACTTCGCCTGCCGATTGCTATCGAGCTCATCAGCGCCTAGTGGGCCGATTTTTACCGGATCGAACTTTACTATCTGAGGGTTTTTCGGCCCAGAAGTATATGTATATATGGGCTTAAAAGTTTTCTCCGTGTTGTCGGAATTCTCAGCATACAGCTCGAACTTGAACTTCTTCATCTCGCCGCCATCGACCTTCTTGGTCACCTGAGGTGTCCAAGTGCCCACGGTCTGGTAGGGCACGTTCGTAAACGCAGGGTTGGAGTCGTTGCCGATTGTTACGGTCGAGACAGCTCTGTCGGCCGAATCTACACTCCACTTATAGAAGTCAGCAGGTTTATCACACTTGGTGAAGACCGTTTCGCCTTCCTTTTTAACGAATACTTTTGAAGTGCTCGTGTTGACCGCATGGCGACGAATCTTAATTCCCAAGAGATTCGTCTCTTCAACTGGTTGATCACTAACATCTACATGTATTTTGTAAATAGACTTATCAAACTTTGTTCCTTTTTCCTCGATAGGAACTTCAACAAGGTAGAGGTCGTAATCGCCCGATTGGTAGTTCGCAGCCGTATCAATGACAATCTCTCCCATCTTTTCCTCGGTATTAACGGTAAACTCAGACGTCGCCTCGCATCCGCTTGCCTGGAGCTTGCCGTTCGTATCCCAATACGGCTCCTCACCTGTACCGGCGGCTTTGCCCAACAGCTTGAACCGGTAGCCGTGGCCCGCGAGGCTTTGAGCTTTGCCGTCCTTCATGAAAACCTTGTTAGCCTTGACTTTGATTGCAGGATACACGTTCAAAGCCTCGACCTTGCCAACGACAAGATCGCCGTTGGTCATGATGCCACCACCGTGGGTGTAGGAGTAGTTGCCACTAATGATGGTCGTAGCATCTCTCTGCGCATAACTTTTAGCCGCATCGGAAGGATTAGCCGCAAGGCCAAACATCCACTTGGCCTCGGCACCGCCATTGGCATCGATGGTTATCGTCTCACCATCGCAAGTGCCCTGCCAGCCAGCCGATTCGCCGCCCAGCATCTTGCCAAGAACGACAGCGATTGTCTTATCCGCGCCATTCTTATTACGGACCAAGAAGAAATCCTTATGGCCGGATGTTTGGAAGGTAGAAGTAACGTAATTATCTTCATCGTGGTCTTCTTTTTTGCCGTCGCCGCCAGCGGAATAATGATATGTTGGTACCTTATTGCCATTTTGATCAACGGTTGTCAGCTTATTGCCATCTTGATCAACGTTATCTGCGTTGTCATAGATAGCAGCGCCACTTGAGTGCGAAACGATTGTCTCGCCCGTAGGACAAGCACCGACGCCACCGCCCCAGCCACCGGCGCGATTATTAGTGATCAGCGTCTTGAAAATATTGAGCCTGCCGCCCTTCTGAATAAAGACACCGCCACCGCCCCAGTCGCCACCGCGGCCTTCTTTGCTGCCCGTCATGGTCTTGTTGTTGGTGATGTAAACCCTGTTTGATGCATTTTCCGCATTAATAACGCCGGTAGTACCGCCAGAAATACGGAGGCCACCGCCCTCGGCATTATCGGACTTATTGCCCGCAATAAAACCGCTGGACATGGCGAATCCAACTCCCTGCCCGGGGAGGCCAGCGTAGATTCCACCGCCGGCCTCATGGGAGTAATTGGCAGTAACGGAGCCACCCGTCATGGACAGCGTTCCACCGTGCGATGCAATTCCGCCGCCACCGAGGAGACCTTTGTTGTAATGCTCTTTATTAGCGAGGCGAGCTTCAGCTCGGTTGTTAGTTATATTGGCAGAATCACTGATGGTTACGGTTGCACTCTGGGTATAAACACCGCCACCGTAGCCGCCGGCGTTGACGCTATAACCATCGGAGATATCTTTGACATATGTTGCATTACCCGAGATGACACCGCCGGAGAGTTCCAGTGTCGCGCCATTGTTAGCAAAGATGCCACCGCCAGAAGCAGCCTTGTTTCCCGCAATCACGCCACCAGTCATTACGAGGTTGGCGTCCGCCCCCGTCACACACAGGCCGCCGCCCCCACCGCCGCCCCTACCGTTGGTGACATAACCGCCAGAAATATAAACAGCGCCTTGAGAGAAAATAACGTGACCGTCGTTGCCCAGGGCACGAGGCGTTGTGATCATGCCTCCGTTGAGGTTAAGCGTACAGTCCTTCGCAACCGAAATGACTCGTTTGACCGAACCGCCTTCGGACGCAGCAACGATTGCGCCGAAACCGCTGACAACATGCTTAGTCGTAGTCTCGGTGGTGCCGGGTTTATCTTCACTAGGCGTGCTCGTGGTTTCATAATAGGTTAGGCTCTGAGGAGTAGTACCGTTGCTGTCACTGGTCCATTCCATCTCTGCAAACTGGCCAGGGTTTTTATCATTAACAGTAGTAGTAGTAGTTTCAACAGGTGACTTTCCAGAATCCTCAATGTAATCCTCAATGGTAAGTGCACCGCTCTCTACCGTAATGAATGTGTCTGTCTCGTTCTTAGGAACGCGGTAATAAAGCTTATGACCCGCAAGGTTAATCTTAGTGTCTTTTTTGATATTGATTGACTTGGTCGACCAAGCGTCACTTGTCAGGCAATAGCTTCCGCCTTCGGTAAACTTGTCGGTAACATCACCCTGTAGCTCGATATTACCGTTGGCGTTCCCGCTAGCAAGCGCGATTGCGTTCTCGTCGTCAGCACCATCATCCGCGGGCTGCGCAGCGCTCTCGGCTTCCGTGTCATCAGACAACGGGGGCATCTCGGCAGCGCCGTCTCCGGTCTCGCCACCCTCAGCGTCGTCACTATTCTGGTTTTCGGTATCCCCGTTGTTGGTGTTGTCTACATCAGTAGACTCACTTGAGGAACCCCCCCCCATCACAGTTTCCTCGGTAGAATCTGTCTGGGCGTCGTTGGCAATGGCCTGCGAAATTGGAGGCATGACGAGCGACAGCACCAGGCTCAACACGGAGGCTCCGCACAAAACGCCTGCCAGTACACGGCGCGTCGCTTTATTACTCTGCTTAGATTTGTCCGAATTCGCTTTCATCGATGTCTCCTCCCCAAGAGACCGCGATCTTGCTCTTTCATTATCAAACGTATCTGCGCAACCTGAAATTGCGCACGCTTAGTAATGAATATTGTAACGATTGTTTGAACATCTGGGCAAATAAACCAATAGTTTTGTAGCGAATTGTCAATTCCCTTGACAATTGCTCAGATTTACCTTCGTTTATTCGCTATCTATTTTTTGTTTCTACTGGTAATTTAGTTGCCCATCATTTTTTAATGGCATTAAATTTATTTGCACAACATTTTGCTCAAGAGTAAACATCCTGTAAACAGTCGAAAATTGACCATGAGCTGTAGGTCATTTACCGGGAGAAATACCCTACCAAACTGATGAGAATATCTTTAACTCATCGGTAGTCAGAAGCGTAATGTTCAGACAACCATATTGGTATTTGCGCGCAGATTGCAGGCATCAACTCGCCCAAATCGCCTGAGGCCACCGCAAAGGCGCCTATCCCCATTGTGGCGGTTCTCCCCCGGCGCTACAGCAGATGTTCCTCGATAAAGATCGCTATTCCGTCTTCGTCGTTGCTCGCGGTTACAAAATCGGCGGCGGAGCGGGTGGCGTCGCTGCCGTTTGCCATGGCCACGCCAACGCCGGCGTCGACCCCCATGCAGGTGTCGTTGTCTGCATCGCCAAACACGCAGATGTCCTGGAGCTCCATATCGTTGAGCTCCGCCACGCGTACAAGGCCACGCGTCTTGGACACGCGCGGATCCATAAACTCGTAGAGCCGTTGCGTGGTTTGCAGAGCCGCCGCCTTAACAGTGTTATCGGCAAACGTCGACGCCCGCTCAATCACCCGCGGCATTACCTCGGGCGCCATGGTAAACATCACCTTGGGCTGCGGCTCGCGCAAAAACTCGGCAAAATCGACCACCTGGTAGGGCACGCCGTCGACGCGCGACAGGTGCTCGACGCACGCGTTGCTCTCGGGCACGTAGAACACGCCGTCTCGGGGGCAGACGGGCGTTGCCGGAAGGTCCGCCATGTGCTTGCAGATGCGCGCGATGGTCTCGCCCGGCAGCGGATAGCTCAGCTCGTTGATGTCGTGTGCGCGGTCGATGACCTCGGCGCCACCGCAGCCCACCATCACGTCTACCAGGCCTTCGATGCCCCAGAGCTCGTACATGGCCTCGGTCGCGTGGGCGTCGCGCCCGGTGCACAGGCCAAAGAGCACGCCGCGCTCGCGCAGGGCGCGGATCGCCGCCACGGTGCGCGGGGACACTGTGTGCTGGCTCGTGAGCAGCGTGCCGTCGATATCGCAGAACACGGCTTTGACGTGGCTGAAGGTGGTGTCCATGGGGGCCTTTCTGGGTTGTGCGGCGGTGTGGGGCGCATTCGTGAACGGCGTACATGGTATACCAAGGCACAGGCGCGGCCCGTCAAAGCAAAAACCACCACAAAGGTGCCTGGCCCCTTTGTGGTGGCCGGACCCGCAGGATGGCCTGGCTCGGGACGCAAACCATCACAACATTCGACGTTATTCGGCAAAATCGCGATTTTCATCGAATGTTGTGATGGTTTTACTGCCTTGCGGCACGATCAAAATGCCGGCAGCCAAACAGCAGCAACGCCACGGGAACCGCCGTCACGACCATACCCGCCCCTACGAGCGTCTGCTGCACACCAAACGTCGCCGCCAGCCAAGGGGCAATCGCCAGCGGGGCCACGCCGGCGAACATGTTGCCAAAGCCCATGACCGAGTTGACGCGACCGAGCTGCTCGAGCGGAGCCGTCGTTTGCACGATAGTGTTGTGGAGCGGGTTGACGACGCCCCAGGCCACGCCCAGGACAATCTGGCCGATAAGGGCCACGCCCACGTACGGTGTCCCCACATAAATCAGACTTCCCACGCCCACGGACATGAGTGCCACGAGCAGCGTTTTGAGGCTGACGAAGCGCGGCGGCAAGCGGAGCGCGACCACGGCGCCCAGCACCGCGCCCACACCGCTGGCCGACGAGAGCCAGCCCATCCATTCGACACCGACGTGCAGGACATCGCGGTAGAAGAACGACTCCAGTGGATCGAAGGCACCGTAGCCAAAGTTCGAGAGGAAGATGATGCAGAACAGCAGGGCGAGGATACTGTTGGTGAAGACTGTCTTGATGCTTGTCGCGAAGGTGACGCGGGAAGATGTGTTGGGGTCGGGGCTTTGGCTGGCCTTATCCGATGTGATGTCGCCGATCGCGGGTTTGCCTTCGTGTGTGGCGGCCTGGCCTGCACTTTGCCTAAAGCCCCAGCCGGCAATGAACGCCAGTACGGTAAAAATCATCATGAGCACGAACACCGCGCGTGACGATGTAGCCGCCGCGACAAAGCCGCCCAGTGTGGGGCCGACGATAATGCTCACGTTGGAGAACATGGTTATGGCGGAGTTGATGTCTTTGAGCTCGACAGGATCGTCAGTGAGGTAGGCCGGATAGGACGTGGCGATGGGTTGGGCGAATCCCATCACAAAGCCCAGAAACACCGCGCCGAGTAGGACGACGCCGGTCGCGCCACCAAAGGCGATGATTGCCGTGCCAGTTGCGAGAGCGCCGATGATGCTCAGCAAGAAATGGCGGCGCGGACCCCAGGCGTCGAGCGCCGCACCGCCCGCAAAGGATCCCAAGATCACGAATACGTTCATAAAGAGGACAGCCAGCGATGTCGCCACAACCGAGGCATCGTCTGCATAGGTGAGCGTTCCGATGACGCCGATAAAGTAGCTGGTCTGAAAACCGGTGTAGATGAGAAAGCGCATCGCCACCAGGCGCTTGGCCTGCACGGATAGCGATGGTTGGGGCTTTGAGAAAAGAGAGACGAGCATAGAGACTCCTTGTTTCACACGAATGCGGACGGCGGGCATTCGCCACCGTCTGTCAAATCAATCTATCCGCATGAAACATTAAGGACACATCAGGCCCCTTCTCTCCGTTTTTCGCCCGTCATGAACTACTTGGTAGATTGTAAGGCATGTCCCAAGAATCTACCAAAGCAAAAACCACCACAAAGGTGCCTGGCCCCTTTGTGGTGGAAATGGCGTTTGCCCAGATAAAACCTGCCATGGCAGCGCAGCGAGCCGGCCCCAAGCCTTAAAGATGGTCTTGGATGAGGTCGCAAATGGCTCGGGCGTCGTTGATGTTGATGGCTCGGGTCGCGAAGCCGGCGTCGAAGGCCTGACGCGCCAAGGCCTCATTGCAGGCAAGGGCAAGCGTGCGACCGTCGACCAGGTCGAGCGAACTCTTGCCGCGCAGACGGTCGACACCGGAGCGCGCGACCACGATGTTGTCGAAGCCCTCGGTCTTGTAGCCCTCGATGATCACCACGTCGACATCGTTGTAACGCGACAGCAGCTCGCGCGCGGGCATCTCATCCTCCTCGCGCGTGTCGGCGTACTCCGCCCAGCGCGTGGCGCAGATGAGCCCCACGTGCTTGGATCCGGCCTGGTGATGGCGCCAGGTGTCCTTAGCGGGCACGTCGATATCAAAGCCGTGATGCCCATGATGCTTGAGCGAACCCACGCGCAGGCCGCGGCGGGTGAGCTCGGCGATAACCTTCTCGACGAGCGTGGTCTTGCCCGAATTTTGGTAGCCGATAAACGCGATCGCGGGGACGGCCGGGGCCGGAACTGCGGGCGCGACGGCGACGGGTGCGCTCGCGGGTGCGTCGTCCGCGGCTCCCACGACCCCAGTAGCAGCGGCCTGGCGCTCTGCGCGGTCCCACACACCCGAGCGGCCACCCTCCTTGTGCAGCAGGCGCACGTCGACGATCTCCATGCCGCGATCGACCGCCTTGCACATGTCGTAGATCGTTAGGCACGCAGCGCTCGCGCCGGTCAGGGCCTCCATCTCGATACCCGTCTTGCCCGTCACGCCCGCCGTGACCAGCACGTGAAAGCCAACCTGCCCGTCTGCGCGCGCCGGCGCCCAGCCCTCGGGCATGTCCTCGGCCGGCGTCCCCGCCGGAGCGATGGGCGCAATGTCGCACTTGCTCTTGGTAATGAGCAACGGATGGCACATGGGGATGATGTCGCTCGTGCGTTTGATGGCCATGATGCCCGCCACGCGCGCGCAGGCAAGCACGTCGCCCTTTTTGGCGCGGTCCTGCAGCACCATGGCTTGCGTCTCGGGATGCATGAGGATGGTGCCCTCGGCGATGGCAATGCGATGCGTCTCGGCCTTGTCGGACACGTCAACCATGCGTACTTCGCCCTTGGCGTCCACGTGCGTCAGCTCGTCGCGACGGGCGTCGCGGGCGGGCTCGGTGGCAGCACTGGCAGTCGGCTGTGCGGCAGTGACAGCATCGCCGGCCGCAGCCGTGACTTTGTGGGCAGACATCGCGGCCCTGCGAGCGGCCTTGGTGGCATCGGCGTACCTGCTCTTGGCCATATGATCATCCTCCGATTTGGGACATAAATCGTTGCGTGCCCTCAATTATCGCGTGTTCCTGCGGTTTGTGGGCCACGGCATTGCGCCAAATCGAAAGTACCTGCATATCATCACCACGGCGCAGCGCCTCACGCACCGAATACTCGGCATCGCTAAACAGGCACGGGCGCACGTTACCATCGGCCGTCAGGCGCAGACGGTTGCAATTCGCACAAAAATGGTTGGACATGGCGCTGATGAAGCCAACCGTTCCCGCCGCGCCCGGAAAGTGCCAATAGCGCGCAGGGCCCGCGCCGGCAGGAGCGTCGTTGATGTCGAGCGGTTCAAGCTCGCCCAGTCCAGCCGCGGCGGCCCCGGCATTGATGCGCGCCCGCAGCTCGTCGCTCGGCACGGTATCGCTCGCATCCCACAGCTCGGGATTGAGCGCGGGCGCATGCGGGTCCACAGCGCAATGCGAGCTCGTGTGCTCGTCGCCAATGGGCATGTATTCGATAAAGCGCAGGTGGATGGGGCGGTCGACGGTCAGTCGTGCGAGGGCCGCCACATCCTGGTTGAGCCGGCGCACTACAACGCAGTTCACCTTAACGGGCTCAAAGCCCCAAGCCAGCGCCGCGTCGATGCCAGCCATGGTCTGCTCGAGTCGACCTAGACGCGTGATCTTTCCAAAGAGCGTAGGGTCGAGCGTGTCGAGCGAGATGTTGACGCGGTTAAGCCCGGCATCTTTGAGCTGCGGCGCCAGCTTGGGCAGCAGGGCGCCGTTGGTGGTGAGCGAGATGTCCTCGATCTGCGGGATCGCGCGGATGTCGCGAATGAGCGGGATGATACGGCGGCTGACCAGCGGCTCGCCGCCCGTCAGGCGCACGCGGCGAATGCCCTCCCCCGCCACCAAGCGCACAAAGCGGGCGATTTCCTCGGCGCTGAGCAGCTCGTCATGCGCGCGGGGCGCCACGCCATCGGCCGGCATGCAATAGATGCAGCGGAAATTGCACTTGTCGGTAACGGCAATGCGCAGGTAGTTGATATCGCGGCCAAAGCCGTCATGTTGCACATGCCCGTCCACGCAGCCCTCCCCTCACACGGCGTTTTATTCTTCGGAAAACATAATACCCCACGAGAGAATCATGCCGACACCCGTACGACAGGACAGGTCGCTTCGAGCAAGACCGGCTTCCCAAGCCCATCCTCAGCATACAAACCATCACAACATTCGATGCTTTTCCCGTTTTTGGCGATAAACGTCGAATGTTGTGATGGCTTGCCTGCCCACGGCACCCCGTAGAAGGACCAAAACGCCCCTAAAGGCCGCCGTCCCAGTGTCGAATCACGAATTCTCGCAGGTCGTTTTGACGTTTCTGGAACGCTTCGCTTCGGTCGCACTTAAGGCCCATAGCGAGCGCGATGGCATTCATCGCCCGGTGCAATTGCAGCTGATGGGCAAACTGAGTCCCGGTGAGGACGATCATCCTAAAGCCCAGTGCGCTCAGCACGGTCATACGCTCCGCATCCGACGCGCTGCGCTGTTTATCAAGATGGTCCGAGCCGTTGTATTCAATCCCCGTACCGCTCGCAGGCGCATATACATCGATCTCGAAATACCCGGCCTTTGCGAGATACTTGAACTCGTTGGGAACATTGACCCGATGGTTGAGCTCGATCTTGGCGTATCCCAGCCCGCCCTGGGAACGTTTTGCTACAACCATGATTGCGGTGGCCGTCTCCATGGGCGACCGCGCGCCATCGTGCACGCGCTTGAGCACGGCGGCCGCGCGTATAGCCCCCTGACGAGATCGGTTCTCATTGCAATAGGCAATCAAGTCGGCAACGGTATACCTCTGCCCCATCTCGATATAATCGCCTGTCGACAGATGATTCAAATAGTATCGGGCACAGATTTCGTAGCCATATTCCAGCTGCTCGGGCTCGCTCATCCACGAACCCGCTTGGACAAAGCACATGGCCTCATCAACCACCAGAAGGCCCTCCGCCACCTCGATAAGATGGCTTGGAGGTACCGGCGCTCCAAACACGTGGCACCTAAATCCAGCTGGCGTCGAGCGCTCAAAATCGAAGTTGACGAGCGTGTCGATATGATCGAGCTCTTCTCGTGGAATACTAAGTGAAACCAGATAGTCGGTAACGATCCCAACTGCCGCTGAAGCCCTCAGCCCCTTGGCATCGAGCCCCAATTTGGGCAGGCTCGCGGTCGGCTCCGCCTCGTTAGCAAGCGAGTCCTCATCGTATAGGCTGCTTGCTCGCGAGAGCGGCTCGGACGGGCGCGCCACGTTGTGGTACAGCCAGGCAGTCTTATGGGACAGGACGATCGGCAGGTCCATGAGCCCTCCAATGGAGTCGGATAACCAACCTTATTCCCCTGCCCACGGGTCCGCACACCTTCGTACGCAAGAAAACGAATCCACCCGATCGAGTGGCAGAAAAACCATCACAACATTCGATACTTTTCCCGATTTTGGCAAAAAACGTCGAATGTTGTGATGGTTTGAGGTGAGGTGAGGGGCATGGAGGGGTCAAAACATCGCGCTCGAACGGGTTAATCCAACTCTTTTAAACCATGCGCCAGCTGCCAGTACTCGCCGTGCTGGGCGAGCAGCTCTTCGTGCGTGCCGCGCTCGATGATGCGGCCGTGTTCGAGGACCATGATGGCGTCGGCATCGCGGACGGTGGACAGGCGGTGCGCGATCATAAAGGTGGTGCGTCCGCGCATGATGCGGTCCATACCGCGCTCGATGAGCTTTTCGGTACGCGTGTCGATGCTCGAAGTGGCCTCGTCCAGAATGAGCACCGGCGGGTCGGCAACGGCCACGCGCGCGATGGCGAGCAGCTGGCGCTGGCCCTGTGACAGGTTGGCACCGTCGGCCGTAACCGGTGTGTCGTACCCTCTAGGCAGGCGGCGGATAAA
>CAJLAN010000008.1 GCA_905204635.1 uncultured Collinsella sp.
TGGCAGCTGTGGTAGTGGCAACGGCAGCTGGCAGGGTGTTTTCCGTCTACTTGCTACAGCAGCTCGCCGTGGCGGGCAATGTAGCGGCGCTTTGCCAGCTGGGTGAGCGCGATATAGGCGGTAACGATGCCAATGAGCAGCCCAAAAAAGCTCGTGGGCAGCGGCATGAGGCCGAGCGCATCGGCGATGGGGCTTGCCGGCAGCCAGGTGACGAGCGCCAGGCCCAGCACGGTAAGAACGCACAATGCGGGCGCGGCGTGGTCGCGCGGGCTCGGCAGATGCGGGGAGCGCAACATGTGGACCACGAGTGTCTGCGACCACATGGACTCGACAAACCAGCCGCTCTGGAAGAGCGCAGCAAAGGTCACCATACCCGCGACGTCGCCCGCGGCGGCAAGCTCGGACCAGCTTGCGTCCACGGCGGCGGGGCACACGACAAAGAAGAGCGCGGCGAAGGTCACGATGTCAAACAGCGAGCTCACGGGGCCCAGCTCGAGCATAAAGCCCTTGATGGACGCGGCGTCCCAGGCACGCGGGCGGGCAGTCCAGGCGTCATCGACGGTGTCCCACGGCAGCGCGATGCACACGATCTCGTAGACCAGCGACAGCAGCACCAGCTGCAGGGCGCTCATGGGCAAAAACGGCAAGAACAGGCTCGCGACGGTCACGGACAGCACGTTGCCAAAGTTGGAGCTCACTGTGGTCTTGAGGTACTTGAGCAGGTTGCCGTAGGTGCGGCGGCCTTCGATGATTCCGCGTTCGAGCACGCCCAGGTCCTTCTGAAGCAAGATGATATCGGCGGATTCCTTGGCAATGTCGACGGCCGAATCGACTGAGATGCCGCAATCGCTCGCACGCATGGCGGCGGCGTCGTTGATGCCGTCGCCCATAAAGCCCACGGTGTGGCCGAGTAGCTCGCGCATGACGCGCACCAGGCGCGCCTTCTGCAACGGCGAGAGCTTGGCGAAGAGGTGGGTTTTCTCGGCGCGCTCGGCAAGCTCGGCGTCGTCGAGCGCATCGATCTCGGAGCCGAGCAAGACGTTGCTCGCATCGATGCCGATCTGCGTGCAGACGGTGGCGGCGACGCGGTCGTTGTCGCCGGTCAGGACCTTGACTGCTACGCCCTTGGCCTCGAGGGTGGCGACGGCGCCCGCGGCACTCGCCTTGGGCGGATCGAGGAAAGCCAAAAAGCCCATCAGCACCATGTCGCATTCGTCGGCGATGCCAAACTCGCCCACGCAGCGCGGATTGGTTTTCTGCGCCACGGCAATTACGCGCAGGCCCTCGGCGTTAAGATCGGCGATCTGTTTGCGAATCTGGGCGAGGCTCTCGTTGGTGAGCGGTTGGGCGATGCCATCGACCTCGACAAAGGAGCAGATCTCGAGCATTTCCTCGGCAGCTCCCTTGGTAACCATCTGGGTTTTGCCTTGGGCGTCGGAGACAACTACGCTCAGGCGACGGCGCGAGAAATCGAAGGGAACCTCGTCGACCTTGGTATAGCGGTCGCGCAGGCTCTGGCCCAGCATGGAATCGGGTGCGACGGTCGAGGGCGTCACATCGGCGCGGTCGATAACGGCCAGGTCGATAAGGTTTTTGAGGCCGGTCTGGAAGAAGCTGTTTAAAAACGCATGGCGCAGCACGCGCGTGTCCTCGTTGCCGTCGGCGTTGAGGTAGCGCTCGAGCACGATGCAGTCTTCGGTGAGGGTGCCGGTCTTGTCGCAGCACAGGACATCCATCGCGCCGAGGTTTTGAATCGCCGGCAGCTCCTTGACGATAACCTGGCGACGGGCGAGGTCCTTGGCGCCCTGCGACAGGCTCGTGGTCACGATGACGGGAAGCATCTGCGGCGTGATGCCCACGGCCACACTTGTGGCGAACAGCAGCGCGTCGATGACGTTGCCCTTGGTGGCGGCGTTGATGGCAAAGACGGCCGGCGCCATAACGAGCATGAGGCGTACGAGCAGCATGGAGACGCTCGAGACACCGCGGTCAAACGCGCTCTTCTCGCCGCGCCCGTTGAGCATCTTGGCGATGCCGCCCAGGCAGGTGTCCGAGCCGGTGGCAACGACAAGCGCCATGGCGGTGCCGTTTTGCACGGAGGTGCCGGTAAAGACGATGTTCTTGCAGGCAGAGAGCGGCAGCGCGGAGCCGTCGGCACCATCGACGACGGTGATGGCAGCGGTCTTCTCGACGGCCTCGCTCTCGCCGGTGAGTGCGGATTCGATGACAAACAGGTCGCGCGCGGTGATGACGCGGGCATCTGCCGGCACCATATCGCCGGCAGAGAGGCGGATCACATCGCCGGGGACGAGCTCGTCGAAGAGGATCTCGATGCGCTCGCCGTCGCGCAGAACGGTGCAAGTGTTGGAGACCAGGTCCTTGAGGGCCTCTGCCGCATTGCCGCTGCGGGCTTCCTGGATAAACTTCATACCGCCCGATACCAGCAGCATGATGCCGATGACGATGACCGTGGAGGGGTCGCGCTGCGGCTCGGGCGCGGCGAGCACGTCGATGTAGAGCGAGACCAGCGCGAGCGCGGCGAGGATGCCGGCGAAGGGATCGATGAAGGCGTCGGCGATGCGGCGGGCGAGCGTCTTGGTCGGTGCCTCGATGGTGTTGGGGCCGGAGGCGTCCAGGCGCTCGGTTGCCTGCTCGGCGGTGAGGCCGTTTGCCGTGGCGTCAAGCAGTACGAGAGCGTTCTCGGCGCTATGGGTGGCGGCGAATATGGTGTTCTTGGACAGGCCGGTGCGAGCGGCAGGGCGCGCCGTGCGGCGGCGCTTGGAGATGGCTTCGAGTACCGTGGCGGTTTTGAGCATCAGCATAGGGTCCTCCTTGTTGAAGGGAGTTAGCGTACGTGTCGTATTGAATTGCAAAAAACCTAGATGTCGCTCACGTCATGCTCGCGAACCACCACAAAGGGGACAGGCATCTTTGTGGTGGTTTTGACGATCTGTTGTTGGTGGTTATGCGGATGCGGAGTCCTCGCGGCGTGCCGAGGGCGACATGCAGGTTTTTCGACTAGGACTGCCTTCCATGGCACACCTCCTTAAGGCCGGGCGCAGCGCGCTTTGGGTATCTCGTACCCGTTTCAATCCGCCCGTATTCTTGATGAGGGGGTTTGATATGTCAACCCCATTGTTCGGAAAACCATTCCCTCTGACAAAGCCTTTGCAGAATGCCGTGGCCCCAAAGCGCGCCCGCATCTACGCTTCGCCTGCGCTAAACTGGAAGGCACGTACGCGATTACGAGAGGAGCCCGCATGGAGGCTTACAAGCAAGAGTTCATCAAGTTTATGGTTGAGTCCGACGTTCTTAAGTTCGGCAGCTTTACGCTCAAGAGCGGCCGCCAGTCCCCGTTCTTTATGAACGCCGGCGCTTACGTGACGGGCTATCAGCTCAAGAAGCTGGGCGAGTATTACGCCCAGGCCATCCACGATAACTTTGGCGACGACTTTGATGTGCTGTTTGGGCCGGCCTACAAGGGCATTCCCCTGGCCGTCGTGACCGCGATTGCCTACCACGAGCTGTACGGCAAGGAGGTCAAGTACTGCTGCGACCGCAAGGAGGCCAAGGACCACGGCGCCGACAAGGGCAACCTGCTGGGCTATGAGCCCCAGGACGGCGACCGCGTGGTCATGGTCGAGGATGTCACCACCAGCGGCAAGTCCATCGACGAGACCTATCCCAAGGTCAAGGCTGCTGCCGATGTCGAGATCAAGGGCCTGATCGTGTCCCTCAACCGCATGGAGGTCGGCAAGGGCGGTGTGACCACCGCGCAGAAGGAGATCGAGGCCAAGTACGGTTTCCCCGTCGCGAGCATCGTCTCCATGGCTGAGGTCGTCGAGACCCTCTACAACCACGAGATCGACGGCAAGGTTGTCATCGACGACGAGCTCAAGACCGCCATCGACGCCTACTACGAGCAGTACGGAGCACGTTAGTTACGGCGTTTTACCAAACGCCGTAACTGCTCGACGCTGCGCGGGCCGCATTTGGACAATCTGACGTTCAACTTCAAGGGCGCGACCAGAAGGTCAGCGCCCTTTCGTTTCACGTCACCTTGTCTCAAATGCGACTCGCTCGCTGTCCGTTCTCTACCTGCGGCGTCGTCTTGCTCCGAATGCGGCTCGCTCGCTGTCGTTGCCGAAACATCGGCGTTGCCGGACTAGTCATTGGGGACGTTCATAAATGACTACTCAGGAATGAGCGTGGATAATCTCCCGTTTTTGGCCTGTGTGCAGGCTCAAAGTGGGAGATTATCCGCGCTCGCTTTAATTTGCCTGGGTTGCGATGCCTATCTAATCGGCTCGGCGTCTTCCCTGAGAATCGAAAGATACTCTTCATACCCGTACTGCCGGTATCTCTGTCTTGACTCGTCGAGCGGACGGAGGATACCCAATTCTTCAAATGATTTGACGAGCGAGCTCGCGGTACTCCTGCCGATATCGAGTTGGGCAGCGATGAATGCGGTGTCGACGATGGGGTGCTCTTCAAGAATGCCCAACAGCCTTTGCCCGTTTGCAGCAGTCCTTCCGAGATTTTCGGTAATGGTTGCTGTGGAACGGTTATGGAGGTCAACAAGGTTTTTTAAAGACCCTACCGAGTCCTTCGCACTTTCGAGAAGACTGTTGCAGAAAAACTCTATCCATTCCTCGTAAGTGCCTCTCTCTCTTACGGATGTGAGTTGCCGGTAGTACTCGCTTCGATTTTTCTTGAACTGGAACGATGGATAGAACAAGCAAGAATGAAGAACGCCATCATTGATGAGCATAAGTGTAATGAGAAGCCTGCCCAGGCGACCGTTTCCGTCTAGGAATGGATGGGCAGTTTCAAATTGGTAATGGACGAGCGCCGCCCGCACAATCGGATCCATTTCGACTTGAGGCTCATTGATAAAGCGTTCGAGGTCCTGGAGCGTGTTACTCAAATCTTCAATGTTTGGAGGGACAAACGATGCGGTTGCAATGGTGCAGCCTGAGGGGCCAATCCAGTTTTGTGAGGAGCGCAGCTCGCCTGGATTCTTCTCCGTTCCGCGCACTCCGTCCAGCAGGACCGCATGAACTTGCCTAAGAAGTCTCGTGCACAAGGGCATCTTTTTGAGCAGTTCTACGCCGCGGTCGACAGCACGGACGTAATTCACGACGTCTGCGACATCTTTATGATGGAGTTGTGTTTGCGATGGACTAAGTAGGTCGTCAAACGTGCACTGGGTTCCCTCAATTTGCGAAGAAAGGAGTGCTTCTTTGCGCACGTACATTGTCAGATACATATCGGCGTTGGGAACAAAGTAGAGCATGCCTTCAAGCTCTCCAAGCTTTCGTGAGCATGCGGAAAGCGTGCGATAGGTTTCCTCGGTGAGGTTTAGCTGCCTCAATGATTGCAAGGGCGTTGGAAAAAACGAATAGTAAGCCAATTTCCCCGATAGATTATTGCGGAGCGTTCCCTGGCCGTTCTCCTCGATTTGCATCGCGCCCTCCATATCTTTAGTGCCGGAAACTCGTTATTAGGCCAATCATATCAATTCTAATAACGAGTTTAAGGATTAAATAGTTATTAGAATTGATGTAAACAATCTAATGATGAGAAGTCGTTATTACTTGACCATGGAGCTCGGCTTGGTACAAGGGGGGTTATCCAAAATGAGAGCGGATAATCTCCCGTTTTTGGCTCGGTGACGGCCTCAAAGTGGGAGATTATCCACGCTCGTTAGTTAAGCGTCCGAAAATCCACACTCGCCAAACCTACCAAAAAGGGACAGGTTTATTTTGGCACGTTTCGGTCGGTATCAGGAAGTGTCAGGGACGGGGCGGCGGCAGGACTCGAGAGCGAAAAGAAGTATCGGGTTTGGCGTGCCCGCTTCTGCCCGTCCCGCGCGTGGGCGATACTCGGCTTATCGAACCGCGATGCAAAGGAGATGCTCATCCCACGAGCACTACCGAGAAGGGCTTGCGATTCGAGTCCCCACCTTAGCATTTGAACCATTTGGCACTATAATTACCGTAGGCATGCGCACAACGTTGCGCTTAATCAAGAGGAGAAAACGTATGGGTCTGTTTGATATGTTCAAGAAGAAGGCTGAGCCCGCGGCTGCCGCTGCTCCGGCCTCCATCTCTGCTTCTGCCGGCGCCGACGTGCTGTGCTCGCCCGTCAAGGGCAAGGTCATCAAGATGGCCGACGTGCCCGATCCCGTCTTTGGTGGCGAGGTTCTGGGCAAGGGCTGTGCCGTGTGGCCCGAGGACGATCTGGTCTACGCTCCCTGCGACGGTAAGGTGACCGTCACCATGGGTCACGCCGTGGGTCTGCAGTCCGATAGCGGCATCGAGGTTCTGGTGCACGTTGGCGTCGATACCGTCAACATGAACGGCGATGGCTTCGAGGGCTTCGTCAAGGCCGACGACGTTGTGAAGGCTGGCCAGCCCATACTCAAGATCGACCGCTCCAAGATTGCCGCTGCCGGTTACAAGGACTGCGTCGTGGTGGCCGTGTCCAACACCGCCGAGTTTGCCGATGTCGAGCTTACCGTCGAGGCCGACTCCGCCGTCGCCGCCGGTGACGCCATCGTTAAGGTCGTTCGCAAGTAAACTGCGGCGTCCAAAGGATGTGCAAGGGTGGTCGGGTTTTCCGGCCACCTTTTTTATTCAAGACTTTAGTCTGCTGGCCGCGCAGCGGCCAGCTTTAAACCACCCGCTACGCGGGTGGAGACAAACGGCTTTACAAAGCCACCCCTCCGGCCGATATTGACGATTGTTCAGGCCGTCAAGAATTCGAGTCGAAGGGGTGGTCGCCATGGCCCAGAAGGCCTACAGCCTTTCCCACACGAAGTGGATGTGCAAGTACCACATCGTGTTCACGCCGAAGTATAGGCGCAAAGTGATCTACAACCAAATCAGGAGCGACATAGGGGAGATCCTCAGGAAGCTGTGCGAGTACAAGGGGATCGAGATAATCGAGGGGCACCTGATGCCCGACCACGTGCACGTGCTGCTGGCGATCCCGCCGAAGTACAGCGTCGCGAGCGTCATGGGCTACCTGAAGGGGAAGAGCTCGCTGATGATATTCGACAGGCACGCCAACCTCAAGTACAAGTTCGGCAACAGGAAGTTCTGGGCGGAGGGCTACTACGTGTCCACCGTCGGCCTGAACGAGGCGACGATCGCCAAGTACATCAGGGAGCAGGAGTCCCACGACATCGCGCTGGACAAGCTGAGCGTGAAGGAGTACGAGGACCCCTTCAAGAGGGGGTGATGCTGCCGGTTCGACCGGCGCGCCACGGGTCAAGATGCACTAGGCCTGGACGAAGTCCGGGCCCGCGCCTTTAGACGCGAGCCCGGGGCCCGTGGGTTATACCCTAAGAGCAAACCACCCTTTTTAAGGGTGGTTCTGATTTCACGTCACCTTGCCTCAAATGCGGCCCGCTCGCTGACTTATGCTCAACCAGCGGCGCCTTAGACGTTGGGAACGTTCCTTTTCTGCCGGCAGTTGGGGACAGTCCTAGTCGTTGGGGGACGCACTTGAATGACCAGTCATTTAAGTGCGTCCCCAATGACTACTCAATGAGTATGTGGGGAGCAGATTTTTCCGCTCGCCGATTTGTGTCTTGAAAAATGTATATAACGACTATAACGTAGTGTGAAACATATTGGAAACAATACCGAGGAGGCTGCGTTGAAGAAAAGCAATCTGGGCTATGTGCTAGTGCTGATCGCCGCGCTTATGTGGGGCACCATCGGAATCTTTGTTAACGGAATATCGGCCCTGGGTGTTTCGTCTCAGAGCATGGCGGCCTTTCGCCTGTTGTCGGGTGCTGTCTTAATGGCTCCGGTCTTGGCATTTATGGGTTGCCAGGGAGGTGCTCGTGAGGGAAAAGCCTCGGGTGCCATGGCACTGTTCAAGGCAAGTCCTAAAGAGCTTGTTCCCTGCGCGCTTCTTGGCATTATCGGCCTCGCCACCGCTAACACGCTTTATTACGAGTGCATGGGCGAGGTGGGCATGTCCACGGCCTCGGTGCTGCTTTACACCTCGCCGGTGTTTGGCGTCGTGCTCGGCCGCGTGCTTTATCGCGAGGACGTGACCCCCAACAAGCTCGTCGCCATCGTCTTTAACATTGTGGGTTGCGTGCTCGCGGTGACGAGCGGCGACCTGTCCGGTTTCCATTTCTCGGCTTGGGGCGTCGTGTCGGGTGTGATCGCCGGGCTTTGCGGTGCGCTACTGGCTGTGTTTAGCCGTATGGCTACCAAGACGCTGCATCCGCTGGCGGTGACGTTTTGGGGCTTTGTCTTTGGCGGATGCTTTATGGCAGTGCTTTCGGCTCCGTGGTCCGATGTGGCCGCGGCAATGTCCCCGCAGCTCATTCTGCTGTTCGCGGGCTTTGGCTTTATTCCGACGGCTCTTGCGTACATCTTCTATATGCAGGGCCTTTCGATGGATCTTGAGACGTCGAAGGTGCCGGTCGTGGCTTCGTTTGAAACCGTTGCGACCGTTCTGGTCGGTATTGGCATCTATGCCGAGCCCGCCGGCGCGATCAAGGTCCTGGGCATCGTGCTGGTGCTCGCGTCCATCCTGATCATGAACACTAACTTCTCCAAGCTGCGCAACAGTGCCTTTGTCGGCCATATCGTTGAGAGCATGACCTTTAAGCCCAACGCGTGGTGGACGGAGAAATCGCAGGACATGGATCTGTTCCGCGAGCGCACCGGCATCGCGCTGGAGCCCACCGTGCAGGAAAGCCCCTGGTACTTCGTGCGATAGGGGATTGGCGAGGCGTCTGATCTGGGGTTATCCAGCTAGCGCCGGCCTACCTAGCCAAACGTTTCGAGTACGTTAAACCCGTCAACGGTCGATTTTCACCCGCGAACGGTCTTTATACTAATTAGCAATATAAGCAACGTATAAGACGTTATAATGACCATAACGAAAAGGAGGAGGCAAGATGAATCAGATCATTCTCGCATCTCATGGCGGCCTGGCCGCAGGCGCCAAAGACACGCTCGAGATGGTTCTCGGCGACGTGTCGAACGTCCACGTCGTGTCGCTTGCTCGTGACGACAAGGAGCCCATCACCAATAAGGTTGAGGCTATGATCGCCACGTTCAACGCGGACGACACCGTCTATGTGCTGACCGATATGCTCGGCAGCTCGGTCAACAACAACATGGTCGAGCTTTCCAAGAACGGCACGAAGTTCACGGTTGTCAGCGGTTTCAACATTCCGTTGGCACTGACGCTCGCTATGAGCCCCGTCCCCGTCAAGGGCGCCGAGCTCGCGGCCCTCATCAACGAGGCCCGCGCCGGTCTGACCAACCCCAACGCACCGGTCGAGGCCGCCGCGGCTCCCGCCAAGAAGGCCAAGGCGTCCCGTCACAGCTCCGGCCCCGCCAAGATCGTCCTCGCACGTCTTGACTACCGTCTGCTGCACGGCCAGGTCGTCTTTACCTGGACCACCAAGGTTCAGGCCGAGCGCATCATCGTCGTCGACAACGCTGCCGCCAACGATGACATCAAGAAGGGCGCTCTTAAGCTGGCCAAGCCCCAGGGCGTGCGTCTGAACGTCTTCACCGTCGAGCGTGCCCTCGCCAAGATGGACAAGCTCAACACCCTCGGCGAGCGCGTCATGTTCGTCTTTGGCAACACCGCCGAGATGCTGCAGTTCTGCCAGGGCTACAAGCTCGACGCCATCAACCTGGGCGCCACCGCCAACCACGACGGTGCCGATCAGGTCGGAGGCAAGGACAGCTCCGTCTTCCTCGACGCCACCCAGAAGGCCGACGTCAACCAGCTGCTCGACATGGGCATCAAGCTCTATGTTCAGCAGACCCCTACGTATCAGAGCGTCGACATCGACGCCAAGCTGTAATCAACCAGGCTTTTGCCTGACTGAAAGGAGAAGGGTATGAATACGTTCATCAGTGCGGTGCTCGTCGGCCTCGTCGGCGTGTTCTGCATGTGGGACTCCCGCCTGCTCGGTCGTCTTAACTTCGAGCAGCCCCTCGTTGGCGCTACGCTCGTCGGTCTGCTGCTGGGCGATGTGCCCACCGGCCTTGCCGTCGGTGCCGCCGTCGAGCTCGTGTCCATGGGCCTGGTGCAGGTCGGCGCCGCCGTTCCGCCCGATATGGTCCTGGGCGGCATCGTGGCCGCTGCCTTTGCGTGCCTGACCGATGCTTCCGCCGAGACCGCCATGACGATCGCCATCCCGGTCGCCGTCCTGGGTCAGCTTCTCGGCATCGTGTTCCGTTCCATCATCGCCGCCCTCACCCATGTGGCAGATAGCGCGATCGATAACGGAAAGTTCAAGACCGCCTACCGTATGCACATCTGCGCCGGCTCCGGTCTGTACGCCGTCATGTACTTCCTGCCGATCTTCCTCGCCGTTTTTGTTGGCACCGACCTGGTTCAGGCCATCGTCAACATGGTTCCCGAGTGGCTGTCCACTGGTCTTAACGTTTCGACCAAGATCATGACCGCCTACGGCTTGGCCCTGCTGCTCACCATGATGATCAAGAAGGGTATGACTCCGTTCCTGTTCATCGGTTTCCTGCTCGCCGCTTACCTCAACCTGTCCGTCATCGCGGTCGCTCTGATCGGTGTGTGCCTGGCTGTCGTCTTCATGGGCTTCAAGTTCAACGGTTCCCATGCAGCCGCCGGTGTCGATTCCGACTACGATCCGCTCGAAGACGACGAAGACTAAGGAGGAACACACTATGGCAACCGCAACCAAGGACGTGTCCCTGAACAAGAAGGTCAGCCAGTTCTTCTGGCGCTCCTGGGCCATCCAGGCCTCTTGGAACTACGAGCGTCAGATGAACATGGGCTTCCTCTACGGCATGGTTCCCACGCTCGATCGCCTCTATCCGGATGAGTCCGACCCCAAGCAGCTCGCTGCTAAGAAAGAGGCTTACCACCGTCACATGGCGTTCTACAACTGCACCCCGCAGACGAGCGCCTTCATCCTAGGCCTCACCGCCTCCATGGAGGAGGAGTACGCCAAGGACCCCGAGAACTTCGACCCCGATTCGATCAACGCGGTCAAGACCTCCCTCATGGGTCCGCTTTCCGGCATCGGTGACTCCTTCTTCCAGGGCACCATCCGCGTTATCGCCTTTGGCCTGGGCGTTCAGCTGGCTCAGCAGGGCTCCATCATGGGCCCGATCCTGGCCATGCTCATCTCCATCGTCCCCTCTGTGCTGATCACCTGGTTCGCAGCCAAGATGGGCTATCAGGGCGGCCACGAGTACCTGAGCAAGCTTCAGGGCGGCGACCTCATGGAGAAGCTCATGTATGTCTGCGGCATCGTGGGCCTTATGTCCGTGGGCGGCATGATCGCTACGCTGATTGGCGCCACCACCCCGCTGCAGTTCGCTGAGGGCACCGTCGTTATCCAGGACATCCTGGACGGCATGATGCCCCAGATGATCTCCCTTGGCCTCACCGGCCTTATGTACTGGCTCATCAAGAAGAACGTCAACACCGGTTGGCTTCTCGTGATCGCCATCGTGGGCGGCATCGCCCTCTCCGCGGCCGGCATCCTGGCCTAGTCGCGACCAAGCGTCTAACCGCTTTCCCCCGGGGGCCTGCCTGGCATCCCATACCCCAGGCAGGCTTCCATCCCTAAAATGCGACAATGGGACAGTCCCTTTGTCGCATCCTTAACGGGCCGGCGACTCGGTCCAAACCACGGTAACCCTGCGAGCGCCCGGCAATGTGGCGCCGCAAAAATCGAAAGGAATGTGTCAGATGTACGAGATCGACCTTAACCTCCCTAAGCAGATCGTCGCTGACGTCCTGTCCAACCACGAGATCCACAGCGTCGCCTTCGTCGGCTGCGGTGCCTCCATGTCCGACCTCTACCCTGCCAAGTACTTCCTGGCCAACAACACGGACAAGCTGAACGTTCAGATCTTCACCGCTAACGAGTTCAACTACGACACGCCTTCCTGGGTCAACGAGCACACCTTCGTGATCACCTGCTCCCTCGGTGGCTCCACGCCCGAGACCGTCGAGGCCAACAAGACCGCCAAGAAGCACAACTGCCCGGTCGTCTCCCTCACCAACAAGGCTGGCTCCGCTCTGACCGTCGACGCTGACTACGTCATCGTTCACGGCTTCCACGCCAACTTCGCTGCCAAGTGTGAGAAGCCCGGCTACGCCATCGCTCTTGCTGTCGAGATCCTTCAGCAGACCGAGGGCTATGACCACTACGAGGACATGATCACCGGCCTCACCAACGTCTTCGAGCTTTGCGAGAACGCCGCTCAGCACTGCAAGAAGCTCGCCAAGAAGTTCGCCGAGGACTTCAAGGACGACAAGATGATCTACTTCATGGCTTCCGGTGCCTCCGAGAAGATGGCTTATTCTCACGCCGCCTTCCTGTTCACCGAGATGCAGTGGATCGACGCCGCCGCCTACAACACCGGCGAGTACTTCCACGGCCCGTTCGAGGTTTCCACCGAGGGTAAACCCTACGTCTTCTTCATGTCCGATGGCGCTACCCGTCCGATGGACGCCCGCGCCCTCACCTTCCTTAAGCGCATGGGCGCCAAGGTCGCTCTGATCGACTCCAAGGACTACGGCCTGGCTGACGCCGTGCCCGCGAGCGTTGTTACCTACTTCAACCCGCTGCTGCACCTCGCCGTTATGCGTGAGTACGGCAACCAGATCGCCGAGGCCCGTCAGCACCCGCTGACCATGCGTCGCTACATGTGGAAGCTTTCCTACTAATCACAAGTAAGTGGACCTTACGGGTTGATTGAGAGGGGATGGGGTTTGCGCCCCGTCCCCTTTTTTGCTTTGGGGAGGGCGTATCCGTCGCGTCGCAAAACCCCAGATAAAACCTACCAAAATAAACCTGTCCCTTTTTGGCAGGTGGGAGGAGATGCGTATGATCAAGGCAGTGCTGTTTGATATGGACGGCGTGCTGGTCGATACCGAGTGGTTCTACAACCGTCGTCGCGTGGCGTTTATGGAAGAGAAAGGGTTCCACTTTGACGAGATCCCCGATCTTTCGGGGTCTAACGAGCCTGCCATTTGGGAGGCGCTGGTGCCCGACGATGTTGAGCTGCGCGAGCGCCTGCGCGTGGAGTATAAGCAGGTCTACAGCCCGGACCATCCCGTTCCGTATGCCGAGCTGCTCAATGAGCAGACGGAGCCGGTGATGCGCAAGCTGCACGAGCGCGGCGTGAAGTGCGCCATCGCGAGCTCGTCCTATCGCGAGCTGATCGACGAGCTGGTGGGGATTGCCGGTATCGCCGGCGTGCTGGACTACACCATCAGCGGTCACGAGTGCAGCGCGTTTAAGCCCGACCCCGAGATCTACCTGCGTGCCATGGAGGCGCTGGGGGTGGAGCCTGCCGAGTGCCTGGTTATCGAGGATTCGCCTTTGGGGATCGAGGCTGGCAAACGTTCCGGCGCCCGCGTCCTGGCACTGCGTCCGCACGAGGGCGTCAACCTGGACCAGTCCGCCGCCGACACCATCATCGACAACCTGACCGACATCCTATCTGCCATCTAGCAGCAAAACCACCACGAAGGTGCCTGTCCCCTTTGTGGTGGTCCATGCTACAATCGCGGGCATGCCCCACAACTATATCTGCCTTCGAAAGGAGCCTACGTGGCGAACGCCATCGATCAGCTCACGGACCGCGTGCTCGTGCTCGGCCGCCTCACCATCGTCCGCCGTGCCATTACCGCCGTGGCGGTCACAATTTCTGCCGTCCTCCAAACATTCCTGATCCAGGCGTTCATTCAGCCCGCCGACCTGCTTCCGAGCGGTCTCACCGGCGTCGCGGTCCTGCTCGATCGCGTTACCTCGCTCGGCGGCGTCCACATCGACATCTCGCTCGGTATGCTCGCGCTCAACATCCCCGTGGCACTCCTATGCTGGAGCGGCATTAGCAAGCGCTTCGTCATCTTCTCGATGATGCAGGTCGTGCTCTCATCGCTGTTCCTCAACATCTTTCACTTTGCCCCGTTTTTGGGCGACAAGATTATGCTCATCATTTTTGGCGGCGTGGTCTCGGGTCTGGGCGCTGCCATCGCGCTAAAGTCCGGCGCATCCACCGGCGGCACCGACTTTATCGCGCTGTGGGTCTCCAACCACACGGGCAAGACTATCTGGGGTGTCATCTTTGGTTTCAACTGCTTTATCCTGGCGATCTTTGGCTTTATGTTTGGCTGGGACAATGCGGCGTACTCCATCGTGTTCCAGTTTATTTCGACCAAGACCATCGACAGTTTCTATCGTCGCTACGACCGCGTGACGCTGCAGATCACGACGCGCAAGGCAGACGAGGTCATGACCGCCTATGTTGACCATTTTCAGCACGGCATTAGCTGTGCCGAGGTCATCGGCGGATACAGCCGCGAAAAGATGTACCTGCTGCACGCCGTTGTCTCGACCTACGAGAGCCAGGACATTATCAAGCTGGTGTGCGACATTGATCCCGGTGCCGTGATCAACGTGTTCCACACGCTCAACTTTGTGGGCGGCTGGTGGGGCGGTCATGTCGACGAGCCCATGCCCACGGCCGTACCCGATCCCGACAAGCCCGCGCGCATGGCCAGCAGGCAGGCGCGCCTCAGCGAGCAGGACAGCCTGCAGCAGGACGACGGCAAGTAGGGTATTGGCATTTTGCCGGCCCGGCGCAACCCTTCCGCATGAGCCCCTCGAAAGCCCCGTTGCTTTCGAGGGACTTTCGTTTGCCCAGATAAAACCTACCAAAATGAAGCTGTCGCTTTTTGGTAGGGATGGTGTATCGTTTTATCAATATGAGATAATATGAAACTAGACGTTATATACGTATTAGTTATTTCGATATTTCGATAAGAGTGATCAGATATGCCTGCACCCAAAAATGCACCGCTTTACCAGCAGATTTATGACGAAATCAAAGATGCGATCGAGAAAGGTGTTTATGCACCCAAGGAGCGTATTCCGTCCGAGCTTGAGCTAGCCGAGCAGTACGACGTGAGCCGAATTACGGTGCGCCGCGCCGTCGAGGAGTTGTGCTCCGATGGCTACCTGGTTAAGCAGCAGGGCCGCGGCACCTTTGTTTCCACGCCGCACATCAATCGCCAGTTTCACGCCTCGACGCTGCAGACGTTTACCGCGCTGTGTGCCAACAACGGCATGAAGGCCGGTGCGCATGTGATCGATCGCCAGATCGTTCCGGCGCGCCAAAACGAGATGGAGTTCTTTGGCCTGCAGAAGGATGCGCTGCTGCTGCATATCAAGCGCGTGCGTACGGCCGACGGCGAGCCCATCTTTGAGGAGAACATCTTTGTGCCGTTTGATGCCTACCGTGAGCTGTTGACGGCCGATCTTGAGGACAAGTCGATTTTTGCCGAGGTCGAGCGTGTTGGCGGAATCCCGATTGTCTCGGTTGGCTACCGTACGGTCGAGGCCGTTCGAGCTAATGCCGAGCAGGCGGCCGAGCTGGGCATTGCCCCGCATGATCCACTGCTCAACCTGCGTGCCGGCTTCACAGGCCCCAATGGCGAGCCGGTCCTGATGGGTAAGCAGTACTACGTGGGATCGCGCTACGTCATGGTCATGTAGGGTTGGTTCCGCCGTTCTGACGAACGGCGGACCGGTCGACGCTGCAAACGCCCCTAAGCGGCAATCTGACGTTCAATCGTCGGTCGCGTACCGAAGTACGCTTCCCTCCTCTTTCACGTCACCTTGCTCGCTTAGGGGCGTTTTCGCTGACTTATGCTCAACCTGCGACGTTTCCACGCCTGTCAAGAGCTTAGTCGTTGGGGACGTTCTTAAACGACTAGTCATTCAAGAACGTTCCCAATGACTACCCGCAGAATGAGCGTGGCTGACAGCCGGGCGACGCCGGTCCGCGTGGCGGCGTATAATCGGCGGCAGATGATTCTGACGTTAGGAAACCATGACCGATAGCATGCAGCAGATGGCGCTCGACACGCTCGGCGCCTATTTTGGCTACACCTCGTTTCGCCCGGGACAGGACCGCATGGTCGATGCGATCCTTGCCGGTCGCGATGCGCTGGGCGTTATGCCCACGGGCGCCGGCAAGTCCATTTGCTACCAGGTGCCCGCGCTCATGCTGCCCGGCATCACCTTTGTGGTGAGTCCGCTGCTGTCGCTTATGGAGGACCAGACCCGTGCGCTGCTTGCGGCGGGTGCGCGACCCAGCTATCTCAACTCCAGCCTTACCCCGGCTCAGCAAAACACCGTGCTCAAGCGGGCGTGCGAGGGCCGCTACCAGCTTATGTACGTGGCGCCCGAGCGCCTGCTCGAGCCACGCTTTTTAACCTTTGCACAGGAGGCCGCGGCCGACGGCGGCATCGGCGTGCCGCTCGTGGCCATTGACGAGGCGCACCGCGTGAGCCAATGGGGCCAGGATTTTCGCCCCGCCTACCTGCAGATTCGCGAGTTCATCGAATCGCTTCCGCAGCGTCCCATTGTGGCGGCCTTTACCGCTACGGCAACCGAGCGCGTGCGTGCGGACATCCAGCAGATGCTCGGCCTGCAAAACCCCGCGACGGTGGTGACGGGCTTCGATCGCAAGAACCTCTACTTTGGCTGCGAGGAGATGGGCGACAAAGCCAAGACCGCCTGGGTGCGCGACTATGTGATCGCGCATTCGGGCGAGAGCGGCATCGTGTATTGCTCGACCCGCAAGACCGTCGATGCGCTGGCAGGTGAGCTTGCCGAGGCGCTGGGCCCCAGTGGCATTCGCGTTGGCCGTTACCATGCCGGCATGGGCAACGACGCCCGCCGCCAAAGCCAGCGCGCCTTTATCGACGACGATATCCAGGTGATGGTTGCCACCAACGCCTTTGGCATGGGCATCGACAAACCCAACGTGCGCTACGTGATTCACAACAACGTGCCCGAGAGTATCGAGGCCTACTACCAGGAGGCTGGCCGCGCTGGCCGCGACGGCGACCCGGCCAGCTGCCACTTGCTGTGGAACGGTAACGATTTTCGCATGCGCCGCTTTCTGATCGACCGCGGCGATGCTGCCGACGAGGCGCTCGACGACGAGCAGCGCGCGTGGGCGCTCCAGAATCGATATCGCCTGCTCAGCCAGATGGAGGGCTACTGCAATACCACCGGTTGCCTGCGCGAATACATGCTGCGCTACTTTGGCGACGAGGCCGCGGCCGAGCATGCGGCTGCGGCTGGCGCGGG
>CAJLAN010000009.1 GCA_905204635.1 uncultured Collinsella sp.
ATCACGGGCGTGCTGCACATGGGCCACGCCCTCAACGACACCATCCAGGACACGTGCATCCGCCGCGCCCGCATGCGCGGTTTCCAAACCCGCTGGATCATCGGCACCGACCATGCCGGCATCTCCACCCAGACCAAGGTGGACAAGCGCCTGGCCGAGCAGGGCATCTCGCGTTTGGAAATCGGCCGCGAGGCCTTCGTCGAGGAGTGCTACAAGTGGCGCGACGAGTACGGCACCACCATCGTGAACCAGATCAAGGGCATGGGCTGCTCCTGCGACTACTCCGACGAGCACTTCACGCTGGAGCCGGCCTACGTGCGCGCCGTGCGGAAGCTGTTCACCGACTGGTACCACGAGGGCATCATCTACCGCGGCAAGCGCATCGTGAACTGGTGCCCGCACTGCACCACGGCCATCGCCGACGATGAGGCCGAGTACGTGGACGAGTCGGGGCACTTGTGGTACCTGCGCTCCCCGCTCACCGAGCCGGCGTGTGGCCTGGAGTACCTGGTCGTCGCCACCACGCGCCCCGAGACCATGCTCGGCGACACGGGCGTCGCCGTCTCCCCGAAGGACCCCGAGAAGGCCGCCTTTGTGGGTAAGACCGTCAAGCTCCCCATCGTCGACCGCGAGATTCCCATCTTTGAGGATTGGCATGTCGACGCTAACTTTGGCTCCGGCTTCGTCAAGGTCACGCCTGCTCACGACCCCAATGATTACGCCATGGGTCAGGCCCACGACCTGCCGCAGATTAACATCTTTGACGAGCACGCGGTGGTCGTCGAGGGCTACGGCGAGTTCACCGGCATGAACCGCGACGAGTGCCGCGAGGCCGTCATCAAGTGGTTCGAGGAGCACGACCTGCTCGATCACGTCGAGGACCTCGATCACTCCGTCATGCACTGCTACCGTTGCGACGCCGCGCTTGAGCCGTGGCTGTCCGAGCAGTGGTTCGTCGCCGTCGATAAGCTCAAGGGGCCGGCCCTCGACGCCGTCAACTCCGGCAAGGTTACCTTCCACCCCGCGCGCTGGACGCAGACCTACACCACCTGGATGGAAAACCTCAAGGACTGGTGCATCAGCCGCCAGCTGTGGTGGGGCCACCGCATCCCCGTGTTCTACTGCGAGGACTGCGGCTGGGAGGACGCCCTTACCGAGGACACCGATGTGTGCCCCAAGTGCGGCGGTCATCACGTGCATCAGGACGAGAACGTACTGGACACCTGGTTCAGCTCGCAGCTGTGGACTTTCGCCACGCAGGGCTGGCCGCAAAAGCCGGAGCTGCTCGAGGGACATCACCCCACGACCGCGCTCGTCACCGCGCGTGACATCATCGCGCTGTGGGTCGCCCGCATGGTCATGAGCTCGCTGTACTTCCTGGACGAGGTGCCGTTTAAGGACGTCGTCATCTACCCGACGATTCTTGCCAAGGACGGAAGCCGTATGTCCAAGTCCAAGGGCAACGGCGTTGATCCCATGGACCTCATTGGCATGTACGGCGCCGACGCCATGCGTTACAACCTGCTGACGCTGTGCACCAACAACCAGGACGTCAAGTTTGACGCGAACATCGATAAGAAGACCAAGAAGCTCATCGACAGCCCGCGTACCGACCAAGCCAAGTCATTTGTGACCAAGATCTGGAATGCCAGCCGCTTCCTGCTCATGAACATGGAGGGCTACACGCCCGGCGAGCCCGTCGTGGAGACGCCAGCAGACGCTTGGATGTTCAGCCGCCTGGCCAAGGCCGTAAAGATGGTCACCGAGGGCATCGAGAATTACACCTTTGGCGACATGGCCCGCGGTGTGCAGCAGTTCTTCTGGAACGAGGTCTGCGACTGGTACGTCGAGGTCACCAAGGCCCGCCTGAAGGGCGAGGGCCGTCTGCAGGCGCAGCGCAACCTGATTTTTGTGCTCGATACCTCCATTCGCCTGATGCACCCGCTTATGCCGTTTGTCACCGAGGAGATCTGGGACAACATGCCGGCGAGCGTGCTCGATCTGGACGCCGAGGGCAACGTTGACCGTGCCGAGGCGCTCATGATCGCCAAGTGGCCGGAGCCCGCCGACTACGTCAAGTACGTCGACGAGGACGCTGAGCGCGCGTTTGAGCTGTGCCGCACCGTCGTTTCCGCCGCCCGCGCCACGCGTTCGCGTTATCGCTTGAGCCCCAAGGCCGAGCTCGACGTGGTCGTGCGCGCCGGTGCCGAGGACATCGAGAAGCTCGAGAGCCTGCGCTCCACGATTGAGCCGCTGGCCAACACTTCCTCGCTGGTCATGGGCACCGACGTTGAGAAGCCTGCCGCGAGCATCGCCGTGGTCGATAGCGGCGTCGAGGTCTTTGTGGTGCTCGAGGGCAAGGTCGATCTTTCGGCCGAGAAGGCGCGTCTTGAGAAGGAGATCGCCGCGGCGCAGAAGGAGCTCGCCGGCTGCGAGAAGACGCTTGCAAACGAGGGCTTTGTGGCCAAGGCCGCGCCCGCGGTGGTCCAGAAGAAGAGGGACCGTGCAGCAGAGCTCAAGGAGATCCTGGCGGCACTGACTGCTCAGGTTGCTGACTTCTCGTAAGGTGGACTGTGGGGCGCGGTTTGGGGCATTGCTCGCTACTGCGAACAGTCCTGCTCGCACGAAGGCCACATTAAGTGGCCTTCGGCTCGTGCGGAACTTGTATCGAGCAAAGCCCCAAACCGCTCCCATAGCGGTTACGGTGGCGTCCGCTGCCTGGTAGGGCCACTTGGTTGTGGCCTTGATTCTGCTGCAAAGCGGTGTTTGGCTGACATTTTGAATGGGAGGGGCTCGTTGTTGATTCGGGCCTCTTTTTATGTTGAGGGGACTTTGGGTTATGGCTAAGCGTTCTGGGTCGTATTCTGTGCCGTTCTCGTTTGAGTTGCTTTCGTTTGATGAGGCTGTGGGGCTTGCTGCTGATACGGGGCGGATTTCTGGGGATGCTGGTCCTCTGCTTGAGACGGTTGTCGATATGCTCGATGAGCTGGGGCGTCCGGACGAGTATTTCGATTGCATCCAGGTTGCCGGTACCAATGGCAAGACTTCGACTACGCGTTTTTCGGCTGCCATTCTTCGTGGTGAGGGGCTCAAAACCGCGCTGTATACGTCGCCACAGCTGGTGCGCTATCCCGAGCGCATGGAGGTTGATGGGTGCGTCGTGAGCGACGAGGCCTTTGCCCATGGCGTTTCGGCAGCTGTCGAGGCGGGGCATCGCGTGAATGCGCGCCGTGTGGCGGCAGGGGAGCGCGCCTATACCATCACACCGTTTGACCTGCTGACGGCTGCTGCACTTGTAGTGTTTGCCGAGGCTTGCGTGGACGTAGCCGTGCTTGAGGTTGGCATGGGCGGGCGTTGGGACGCCACGAGTGCGACCGATCCCGTCGCCGTTGCCATTACGGGCATTGGGCTCGATCATACACGTATTTTGGGCAACACGCTCGAGGCCATTGCGGGGGAGAAGGCTGCGGTTATTAAGCCTGGGCGCTTTGTTGTTTTGGGCGAGGGTACGCATGAGGCGAGCGTTCAGCGCGTGATGGATGCCCGTTGCCGTGAGTGCGGTGTGGTGCCGCTCGTGGTGAACCATGCCACAACCAAGGTTCCGGCACACGTGGGCGACACGGTTGAGTTTAGCTGCACCACGCCGCGTGCGATCTATACGTCAAGCATGGTTAAGCCGGCCTACCAGCCGCAGAATGCTGCGTGCGCGATTATGCTGTGCGAGGGGTATTTGGGCCGCGAGCTCGACCACGATGCGCTCGACGCTTCGCTTATGGGCTGCCCCACGCCGGGTCGCTTTGATGTGCTGGGGACCGATCCGCTCAAGCTGATCGACGCCTGCCATAACCCTCAGAGCTGCGAGAACTTTGTGAGCGCGCTGGACGAGATAGATCCGTGCGTCGAGAATCGCCCCACGCTGCTGTGCGCCGCACTGGCCGACAAGGATGTGGCCGGTATTGTCGATGTTCTGATTCCGGCCTTCCCGCGTGTGGTCGTAACCCAGACCGATTCCGATCGCGCCCTGCCGGCAGAGGAACTTGCTGCCCTGGTGGACGCCAACAAGCTTGCCGGTGTGTACCCTAGCGTGCCCGAGGCTCTCGCGGCTTTTGACGCCGTGGGCGAGTCCTTCGTTGCCGCCGGCACCATCACCCTAGCCGGCGAAGTAGCCGGTCTGCTCCGCTAACCCATCCCCTCATCAGTTGCGGTGAAATACGGACTGTTTTACAAGCCAGAGGCCTCAAACAGTCCGTATATCACCGCAACTCAAATTAGCTGCCCTGGGGTGCCCGTTTACGAAGCCATTTATGCCGCTTAACCTGTAGCATATTGCAAACCTCCATCGGCGAAGGATACGCTCAACTTAACTTGCCAATCGGACCAGTGCTGTTTGGTCCGTTGAGCGTGTCGGGAGGAAACATGAACAGAAGGCATGTCAACGCGGCCATTACCGCGGGTTTGACTCTGACGATGACGGTCGGCTCGGTGCCGCCGCAGGCGTTCGCCGAGATGATGCAGGGTGATACTACCCAAGTCGTTGCCGAGCAAAGCGATGCGACGGGTGCGGCTGCCACGTCTGCGGACACCGGTCAGGCAACCTCGCAAGACCAGAGTGAAGACAAGATCGCCTCTTTTGCCAGCCTGAACGAGCTACATGTTGCCGAGGGATCCGACGTCACGCTGCCCCAAACTGTAACGGCAACCTACGAGAGCGGTACCACCAAGCAGGAAAACGTCATCTGGAAGCTGAACGGCGCCGATGCTCCGGCAACCTTGGCGCAGCTGCCTGCCGGCTCGTATGAGTTTGAGGGTACCGTCGACGGCACCACGCAGACGGTCAAGCAGCGCGTGGTTGTCGAAGCTGTTACGGCGGACCCGGCAGTGGTAGATCCGGCGGCAGTAAACGCCCCTGATGTCACAGAGACGAGCAACGAAAGTGGCATTACGGTCGAGTCGATCGACGCCAACCCGATTCTGGAAAAATATGTCGGTGCCGATTACTACGGCCAGATCCAATCTTCGAGCGTTAAGGTAAAGCTGTCGGATGGCACCGAGACCTCGGCGTATGTTGATTGGGACGAAAAGTCGCAGACGGCATTTGATACGGCGACGGAGGAATCCGAAGTCCCCATCACCGGACAGATTACCGGCGTTAGCGTGAACAACAACTGGATCACGCTCGCGGAGCCGTACAAAGTGAGTGGTGTGCTCAAGGTGTACGTTCCCCGTTCAACCAGTAATGGCTCATGGGTATGGACTGCAGCTGGTATTGCTCCCGCGCTTCCGTCCAGCATTTCGGTCAATTATTCAAATGGTCAATCTTATACATGCCCTGTTGAGTGGAATGAGATCTCGGCTGATCAGTACCAAAAGGAAGGAACCTTTGTTGTCGAGGGACATTTGAAGAGCTATCCCTCTATGCTCGCACAGTGCACGGTCGCAGTCCGCTCTGTTAAGAGCGTCCAGACCGAGTTGACGTGTACGACCCTAACTGGTGAGGTCCCGTCTCTGCCGTATTCTGCTTCGGTTGTCTTTGATAGCGGCGCCACCGAGCAGATCCCGGTGTCTTGGGATTCTTTCGACGCGTCGCTTTACTCTAAGGTGGGCTCGTTTACGGTTAAAGGTAAACTAAACGGTTTTGATTACCGTGAGGTTACCTGCACCGTTACCGTCAAAGATCCTAAGGACGTACTCGATCTTAATTCTCTGAGGTTCGAGCGCGTGGTCGGCGACATTTCTCCTCTTAGCACGTATGTCTATTTCCCGTTTACGCAGTCAAATAACACTACATACACCCAAGGTTATCAGGTTAATTGGGACAACGCCGACGTGTCTCAATTTCAAAAGGCAGGCACCTATACGGTCACGGGCACGCTTGTGACATATAATGAATCTTCAGCCGCTAATGGCCTAAAGGTAACTGCTCAGGTCGAGGTCAAAGAAGTTGCCTCTATCGACGCTCTTGCTCCCGTTAACACGCCCGTCGGCGTACGTCCTACAACGGGCGGCGGTCTTCCCTACAGCGTTGAGGTTGCATTCACCGACGGTACAAAGAAGCAGTGCAACATTGCGTGGGACCCTATTTTGGACACGCAGGTGGCAAGTGAGGGGTCGTTTAAGCTTTCCGGTTCGCTGTCGTATTGGACCAATACCTCATCTTCATCGTCTACTCAGGTGGAACTGGGTGACAGCAACCGAGTCACGGCGACCATCTCCGTCCGCGCCCTGCAGATGCCTTCCTCGACATCGACAAGCACGCTTATCGGTTGCCAGCCCAATATGCCGGGTTCAATCGAGGCCACGATGTGGAATGGCTCGCGTGGCAATTTCCCCGTTCAGTGGTCGACGATTAGTCAGGACGCCCTAAAGAACCTTGGCCAGATTACGGTTAGCGGATACTTTACCGGCTCTAACATTCCGGCTACGGCGACGGTCAACGTCTGCGATCTCGAGGACAGCAACATCGGCAAGATTGCTTATGTTCCCGGCGCCGGACTTCTGGCTCCGCGCTACACATCCACGCTGTATTTGTCGGATGGCAGCTCGTTCTATCCCCAGTATTCGTCGGGGCAGCCTTATAGCTGGGATGAGTTTCCTCAAGAACTGCTGGACGGCAAGCCTGGCGAGTACGAAATTACCGGTACTATCACTGGCTCGTTGGCAAAGATCCATGCGACAGCGGCGTGCGGCGAGGTCAAGGGCGTTAACAACTATAGCGATAACGGTGTGACGCTTGGACAGTCGTACGAGGACTGGCGCGTTATCTATCCCGGCGAGGAAGTCAATCTGGACTACTTCTACGTGTCCGGCGTATTGCAGGATGGAACGACTTTTGACAGTCTCGGCGTCAACTGGGATACCTACGATAGGTGCCCCCAGAAGGACTGCACGATTACCGGAACGGTCGTCGGAACGAATATCCCCGTGAAAGTGCACGTCATCGTGACTAAAAACTGGGAGGCTCAGCCACAAACCATTACAGTGCTCAAGGGCAGCGACGGTACCGCTATGCTTCCCAGCTATGTCGATCTTGTCAGTTCTGATGCGGCAGAACATCCGGACTATTCGCATAAATACGCCGAGGTCAAGTGGAACACGAAAGGTTTTGATTGGACTCAGGGTGGCGTTGTTCGCGGCACTGCAACAATTAGCTTTAATGCAGGGTACGGCATGCAGGCGGTTGACGTTCCGATTACTGCCACCGTTAAGATCGCGAGTAAGGCAACCTCGGTTCAGGGCGGAACCATATGGACCGTCCCCGGCACCAAGCCGATGCTGCCGGAATACCTTGAGGTTCGATACGACAACGATGTGTCTTCTGAGCCCCAGCGCGAAAAGGTCACATGGGACCGTGTCGCCGAAGACGCGTATGCCAAGGACGGTTCGTTTAAGGTGAAGGGCAAGCTCCAAGGTGGTGCCGAGGCGACAATCACTGTTGACGTCTGTTCCGTCACTTCCGTTAGCGTTCCTGAGCGCATTAATACGGCCAGCGGTGTTTTCCCCGAGCTGCCGTGGAATGTCTCGGTTGCCACGAGTGACGGCAAAACTCATAATGCCCAGGTTCAATGGGATTACGTTCGTCCCTCGGTTTATACCGGAGAGTCGGGTCAGGTCACGACAGTGTCTGGCACGCTGTTTGCAAGCGGCCTCGACGGATACGGTGACGGCACTAACACCGGTCTCACTGTTCAGACCAAGATCGTTATCCAAGGCGTTGAGAAGGCAATCGATAACGGCGAGACCGCAGTGACCACCAAGGCGGGCACTGCGCCTGCCATGCCTTCCAAGATGGCGGTCGAGATGAGCGACGGCTCCGTTTCGACGGCGGCTATTGATTGGGATCCGATTGCGCCCGAGAAGTACGAGCGGCCTGGCACGTTCTATGCGACGGGCCATGTGGTCGGCTTTAATGCCGCTGCTGTTATGGCGCTGCTTGACGATGACGGCCAGAAGGTCGGTGTGGATGAGAACGGCAACGTGACTGCCAAGGTGACGGTTGCCGATAAGAAGGCAAAGAAGGTTGCACTGCAGCCCGAGGCGGTCGTGGTCAACACCACGGTCGGATCGATGCTGGAGCTGCCCGATGCCGTGTCCGTATATTACTCGGATGGCTCAGCGCGGGATACTCGGGGCAGTTTAGGCGGCATCGAGATCGAAAAGTGGACCGACACCGACGGCATCGACCTCTCCAATCCGCTCGCCAAGAAGGGTACGTATAAACTCGTCGGCAAGCTCAAGGATGTCGACAACGTCAACGCCATCGTGTACGTCAACGTCTCCGAGGCGCCGCGAACCATCACCAAGCTCGAGGCCAAGTCGTTTAGCGTTGCCAGTGGTACGTCCAAGCAGGAACTGTACGCCCAGATGCCCAAGCAGGTTGTGGCGACCTATTCCGATGGCTCGACCGATCTGCTCGACATTGACGTGTGGGATCTTTCTAACGTCACGGACGAGCTGCTCAACGGAACCGGCACCGTGGAGATCACGGGTACGGTTAAGCTCAACGGCGCCAAGGTGACCTGCAATGTGACCGTGGTGGATCAGAAGGCCCAGACGCCCGACTACGTCGAGCCGATCGATGTTGTTGAGATTGTGGACAATGCCAAGGTCAGCGACCTTATCGATAAACTGCCGTCCAAGGTGACGGTTGTCATGAAGGACGGCAAGACCAAGAAAGAGACGCCCGTTAAGTGGTCTCAGGTCGACAGCCTGGGCCGTGCCGGCACCGAGTTTGAGGTCACGGGTCTAACGGACAACGGTATGACCGTAAAGGTGAAGGTCAAGGTAACCGCGCATATCGTTGGCTTTGATAACGTTGACGAGATTGAGGTCGAGCGCGATACCAAGGCGGCTGATGCTTTGGCCAAGCTACCTGCCACGGTCACGGCGATCTACTCTGACGATACCGATTCCGAAGCCGGCGTAACGTGGAATACCAATGATCTCTCCGACAAGGACTTTGCCAAGGAAGGTGAAGTTACGGTTAAGGGCACGGTTGCCGGCACGGATCAGAAGGCGGAGTGCACCATCAAGGTCGTCAAACCGCTTCGTGAGATTCCTGATCACCTGGCTGGTACGGTTGACCCTGTGACGCTCGACGACGGGGCAAAGCCCGAGGCTGTTGTGGCCGCGCTGCCTACTACCGTGAAGGTTGCGATGAAGGACGGATCCGAGATCGACTCGAAGATCGCCTGGACCGCTCCCAAGGAGAACCTCACCATCAAGAATGATGGCACGAGCGTTGTCGTTACGGGCAAAACCGCGGTTGGTAGCTTTGAGGTCAAGGCTACGGTCAACCTGGTGCCGGTCGTCGAGAGCGTCGCTGACATCAAGCTTTCGGTTGCTCGCAACACTGCCGCCGACGACATTGCTCTGCCCACCCAGGTGACGCTTAACATGTCTGATGGCTCGACGAAGGCCGCTGCCGTCACGTGGGATAAGAGACCGCTCACGACAGATGCCTTGGGCAAGCTGGGTGACATCGCACTTGAAGGCGCGGTCGAGGGCTCTTCGGTCAAGGCCAAGTGCACGATTACGGTCGTGAAGAGCGATGCCGAGATTCCGGCGTCCGTTGAGCCTATTGCCGGAATTTCCGTTCCCGAGGGCGCGTCTGCCGATGCGGTGCGCGAGGCACTCAAGGGCGTGAAGGCGACCGTTCGCATGAAGGACGGCAAAACGACGGCGGAGTCCGAGATCACATGGACCGAGGTTCCTGCCGCGGCCGACACGTACGGCAACAGCGTCGTTGCCAAGGGCGTGACGGTGAACGGCAACCTGCCCGTCGAGGTCATTGTTACCTCCACGACGACGATCAACAAGGTTGCCGAGGTGCCGCAGATCAAAATTGAGCGCGATGCCAAGGCCGACACTGTGACGGGGCAGCTGCCCAAGAAGGTTGCCGTGACGTACTCCGATGGCCACACGGACGAGGCCGCGGTCACGTGGAATACGGATGGCCTGGACAAGCATCTTGCCACCGTTGGCGAGTACACGATTGAGGGCTCCGTCGAGGGCACGACGCTCAAAGCGACCTGCAAGCTGGTCGTCGAGACGCCGGCAAGCGAGATTCCCGTGAGGCCTGCGACGTTCGCTCCCGTTGAGGTGTTCGAGGCAAGCTCTGCCGCCGATGTGCTGAAGGCGCTGCCCAAGAAGGTCTCCGTGATGATGAAAGACGACAGCCAGGAAGACTACGATGTCGATTGGGAGAATGTCCCCGCACTGGATTGGGGTGCCGATGATGTGACCGTGGACGGTAAGGTTCGCGGTACGGATCTGACGGTCAGCTGCATGGTACGCGTTAAGCCGCGCCCGGCAGCCAAGGGGCTCGTTATCGTTGACCAAAACGGTAAGGCAACGACTTCCGAGACCGTGCTCAAGGTCGAGCGCGGCAAGGAAATTGACCTTGCTGCCGCGGCGAGCAATGCGGCCGATGGCGCGCTGCTGCGTGGTAACGTGACGTGGACCTCGTCCGACCCGACGATCGCTACGGTCGAGAACGGTAAGGTCAAGGCCCTCAAGAACGGTACCGTCGTCGTTACCGCGACGATGCCCGTTGACGGTGACGCCGCGGCGATTGCGACGCTTGCCGAGGATGGCGCTGCGGAGACGCCGGCGCCTCAGCAGCTCACGGCTTCGGTGACTGTCGAGGTTGTTGAACCTGTTGTTGTACAGGAACCGACCGGCGGCAAGGATAACGGTGCCAAGCCCGATGCCAAGGATCCTTCGGGCAAGAAGAATGGCAAGAAGGCCGCTAAGGGAAGCCTGGCTGAGACGGGCGACAACACTGCCGTGACTGTCGCGGCGCTTGGCGGAACCGGCCTGCTGGCGCTGATTGCCGCAGCGATCGAAAAGCTGCGCCATCGCGCGGAGTAAGGCTGCGAGCTTAGAGCCTTAGGGCTCTAGGACTCAAGAAGGCCTCCCGGTTCTCGTCGGGGAATCGGGAGGCGTTTCGTTTGACTGCAGGGCAGCTAATTTGGGACGGGGTTTTGCCTTGAGCGGACTGCTCGCCACGAAATGGGGCTATCTACTACGTTTTGGCGACTACCCTTGACCACACGGAAAAACGTGAAATCAAAATCGCAGGTAGACGGCTTGCTGGTTTTTAAAAAAGACCCGCATGGTCGACCCATGCGGGTTAAACGTAGTAGATAGCCCGTTTTCGTGGCGCGACGTTAGCGGAATGTGTCAACGGGGCTGTCCCTTTGACACATTGTCTAGTCTAGGCGGACCGGATCGTGGGGGTAGGCGTTGAGAATCTCGACGCCGTTCTCGGCCACCAAGGCCAGGTCCTCGATGCGGACGCCGGTGCGGCCGGGGAGGTAGATGCCCGGTTCGATGGAGAACGTCATGCCCGGCTCCACGACTTGCTCGTTGACCAGCGATACGTCGCCCGGTTCATGGTCCTGCAGACCGATCGAGTGACCCAGGCGATGCGTAAAGTACTTGCCGTAGCCAGCGTTCTCAATCACGTCGCGCGCAGCACGGTCCAGGTCGCACATGCGCACGCCCGGTGCGATGAGCGCCTCGGCAGCCTCGTTGGCGCGGCGCACGATGTCGTAGATGCGTGCCGTCTCCTCGTCCGGCTCGCCCCAAAAGAACGTGCGCGTCATGTCCGAGCAGTAGTTGCGATTGCGTCCGCCAATGTCGAATAGCACCACGTCGCCGCTCTTGAGCGCGGTGTCGTCGGGTTCGTGATGCGGGTCGCCTGCGTTGGCACCAAAGCTCACGATCGGCGGAAAGCTAAAGCCCTCGCAGCCGTGCTTGCGGTACAGACCGAGCATCTGATCGGCAATTTCGCGCTCCGTCACGCCTTCATGGACGAGCTTGATGGCGTCGGCCATCACGGCGTCGTTGGCGGCAGAGGACGCGCGCATAAGCTCCTGCTCGGCGGCATCCTTGCAGGAGCGTGCGGCGGTGACGGCAAAGTCGCCCAGGAAAAACTCGCTCGCGGCGTGGCGCTCCATGAGCGGCATCAAAAAGCCGGAGCGCATAACGGTATCGATGCCGAGGGGCTTGGCAGGATTGACCTCGCGTGCGATGGCGTCGGTCACGACGTCGGTATCGGTGTGATAGGCGACGCGGGCATTGTCGTACTCGGGCAGCTGATGCAGGGCGTTGACCAAGATCACGGGCTCGCTGTCGCGCGCGAGCAGCACGCCACAAAAACGCTCGAACATATCGGCATAAAAGCCGGTCAGATAGTAGATCGACCACGGGTCGTTTACGAGCAGCTGTGCGCCAGGGTGTTGAGCCTCGAGCGCATCGAGCACGCGCGCCACACGCTGGTCATCGACATGTGCCATGAAACATCCTTTCGCTAGGGTGCCACCATGGTATCCCAAGCCCGGCACATAGGGACGCTCCTTTTATGACGGCACTTCGGGACACTCCTTGGCATGGCCAGCCTGGCAAGTGTGCAGGAAAAAGGAGTCATAAGAGGCCCGTCCTAAATGGGCTGGTTTCAAAAGTATGGCGGATTACGGGGCTGGACCTGTATTACTTGACCATGGGTAAAATCGCGAAATTAAAACCGCAGGTAGACGGCTTATCAAAAATCGAAAACTGCCGGTATGGATGGGGGTCTCCGAATCGGCCCCGTAATCCGGCATAGTTTTGAAATGGCGCTAAAGTAGGCACAAGCTGAATACCGATTCCAAGGATAGTTGCGGTGGAATAGTTCCTGGATGCCGGGGTTTTGGCGGAAATCAGGAACTATTTCACCGCAATTGAGGAGGGGTGGGGTGGATGGCGGGGTAGCTAAAAGAGCCCCGTCCCTAATTAGCCACTTAGGCTCGGTCGATGTCCATGCTGGCTATTAGGTTGATGTTGGTGTCTAGGAGGTTGGGGAGGATGATGTCGCCCATATGGATGGGGGCGTTGACGACTAGACCTCGGATGAGGGCCATGGCTTGGGCGTGGAGTGCCAGCGGGATGGCTTCGGCCGTGCGCACGGGGAGCAGGGCTTCGTCGCCGCCGGAGACGGCCACGGTCGTCGTGAGCACGCGCATGGGGCAGGTGAGCTCCTGATGTGCGAACTTATCGCCGCGCGGGCAGTTGTTGCCGGTTACGGAGCGCACTTCCACCACGGCGCCATTGGCGTCGCGCTCCACCTCTACGGTCAGAAGGCACTCGGATGGGCAGGTCGTGCAGTTGAACTGCAGCGTTTCGCTCACGTTATCGCTCATAGTTTATGCCTCCTCGACGGGATCGACGGATAGGACAATCTCGCTGGCACCCAGGTCGAGCGCTTGTTGGATGACCTTTGCCGGCAGTGGGAAGCTTTCCATAACGCTCGGCTTAAACGCGCGGACCTTGCCGGCGAACAGCTCCTTGCCGTCGGCTAGGATTCGTACGCGGGCGGCGTCGACGGGTCGGCGCACGCGGAAGTTGAGTCTGGTGAGTGTCACAGTCGTAATGCGTCCCGGCAGCGCGTAGCCCGCGATGCCGGCAGGGGAGACAGTGAGCTCCCAGTCCGGAACGGTGCCCGCGTCGGTCCCCAGCGCGTACGTCGCTGCAGCTGCGCCAGCCCTCTCGGACTCGGTCGTCACGTTTTCGGCCAAGTCGTGCACGTGCAGCACGTTGCCGCAGGCAAAGATGCCCGGCACGTCCGTCTGCAGGCTCTGGTCCACCACGGCGCCGCGCGTGCGTGGGTCCAGCTCCACGCCCGCGGCAACCGAAAGCTCGTTCTCGGGAATCAGGCCCACCGAAAGCAGCAGTGTGTCGCACGGAACAATGCGCTCGGTCCCCGGAATGGGCGCCAGGTGCTCGTCGACTTGACTCACCTCGACGGCTTCCACACGGTCGTGCCCGATCACGCGTGTGACGGTGGTGGACAGATGCAGCGGAATGCCAAAGTCGTCCAGACAGTTCTTTACATTGCGGCGCAGCCCGTTGGCGTACGGCATGAGCTCGTACACGCCCTCGACCGAAATTCCCTCGAGCGTGCAGCGACGTGCCATGATCAGCCCGATGTCGCCCGAGCCCAAGATGACAGCGCGCGAGCCGGGCTTGAGATTTTCGATATTGATGTATCGCTGCGCCAGGCCCGCCGTAAACACGCCGGCGGGTCGGCTGCCGGGGATCTTGATCTCGCTGCGTGTGCGCTCACGGCAACCCATGGCAAGGACGATTGCGTGCCCGGTGAGCTGCAGCATGCCGGCAGGGCTCATGAGCGTGACGGTGTGGACCGCAGTGTCAACCGCAGACTCGCCTGAATCAATCCCAACCACCATGCTGTTCAGGAACAGCGTAATGTCGGTTGCGTGCACCTGGTCGATAAAGCGCTGCGCGTACTCGGGACCGGTGAGCTCCTGTTTAAAGTGCGACAAGCCAAAGCCGGGGTGGATGCACTGGCGGAGGATGCCGCCCAGGTGCTGCTCGCGCTCCACGATGGCCACGCGTGCCTCTGCCTTATGCGCGGCCAGCGCGGCCGCCATGCCGGCAGGTCCGCCGCCGATAACGACCACGTCGAAGGCCTGCGTCGACACCGACGTTACAGTTCCGGCCTCCGCGCGTTCGTCGCGCATATCAAACGTCGCCATCCTAGCGCACCCCCTTCAAAGGTCCCTCGACCAGCCAGGAGCCGGCGTCCTCCAGTAATACCTCGCTGGGGTCGCAGCCCAGCTCGCGGGCAAGGATCGCAACCACGCGGCTCTGGCAAAAGCCACTTTGACACCGACCCATGCCGGCACGACAGCGGCGCTTGACGCCCTCGACCGAAATCGCGCCCGGGTGGCGTCGGATTGCGGCCACAATCTCGGCCTCGGGCACCGTCTCGCAGCGGCAGACAATCTGTCCCCACGCGGGGTTGGACTTGATTAGCTCCTCCTTGCGCGCCAGCGGTGCGCGGTCAAAGTCGTCCGGCGCACGGCGAATCGGGTTCCAGTCCGCCCGCTCGTGCAGTTCCACGCCCGCCTCGCGCATCACAAGCTCTATGCGCTCGGCAATGGCCGGGGCGCTCGCCACGCCCGGCGACTGAATGCCTGCCGCCTGGAACAGCCCCGGAACCACGACCGACTGTCCAATAAAGAAGTCGTTCGTTCCCTGAATGACCGGCCGCCCGCCGGCAAATGCGCGCACCACGCGGCGCGTATCCAGATCGGGCACCAGCTTGCGTGCACCGGTCAGCAGCGCGTTTACATCGCTCGCATAGGTCTGTGTGTCACCCGGCTCGCGCACGGCAGCCGTGGCGGTGATCACGGTGTTGCCGTGCACGGTGCCCGTGACGATAACACCCTTCGACACCGGCGTCGGCACGGGGTAGAGCGGCATGAGCGTGCGCGGTTCCTTGTCCAGCACCACGATGTTGCCCTGACGCCAGACCATCTGGAACTCCTCAGCGCCCGCCATATGCGAGATGTCAGCGGCTCCGTTGCCCGCGGCGTTGATCAGATAGCGGCAGCGCACGTTGCCAGCGGGGGTCGCCAGTGTAAAGCGCGCGTCGTCGCCCGAGCGCGCGACTTCAATCGCTTCCACCGGTGCGGAGCGCATAAACGTCACCCCGTTGGCCACGGCGTTCTCCAGCGCGGCGATGGCAACCTCAAACGGATCGACAAACCCAGTCGAGGGGCACCACAACGCGCACGTTGCATCGGCACTGGCGCGCGGCTCTAATTCGTGGATGCGGTCGGGTCCGACGATTGACAGCTCGGGCACACCGTTGGCAAGGCCATTGCTTCGCAGCTGCTCCAGATGCGCGCGGTCCTCGTCGTTAAAGCCCAACACCATCGAACCGGTGCGGCGGAACAAAAAGCCTAGCTCCTGGGCCCACGTGCCATATAGCTCGCAACCACGGGCGTTGACCTGCGCCTTGACCGTGCCCGGCGCCGGATCGTAGCCGGCGTGCACCAGGCCGCCGTTGGCCTTCGATGCGCCCAGCGCAATATCGTTAGCCGCCTCGACCACGCAAATGGAAAGGTCAAACCGCGCGAGCTGCCGCGCGATGGCACATCCGGTGATGCCCGCGCCGACAATCGCGATATCAAACGTTTCTGTCACAGTGCCTCCCAGACAAGTTGACAGGCCGTCAATAAGACTATCCTACGGTCTACACACCTCCAGCGCAGCGGCAATGCGGCGAACAGCCCCGCAACACCCGCCAACGGCAGACGAGGGGAGACCCGGTAACGTCGACGACTTCGTCTGCCGGCTCTAACGTCTGAGTTTTGTCTCGATTTGTAACAGGTAGACCCATTTTTGACGAGTTATTGTTACAGATCGAGACATTGGTCTGGCGGGCCCTCCGTTTGTCTTGATTTGTAACAGTAAGAGGGGAATTTCGGTCCTAACTGTTACAGATCAAGACTGAAGTCGGGGAGGGATTCTTCTGTCTCGGTCTGTAACATCTAGGGACCATTTTGGGGTCTAGATGTTACAGATTTAGATGAATCTATCAGTCGGTTTGGAATGTCTAAATCTGTAACAGGTGGACCTGTTTTTGCCGAGTATCTGTTACAGATTGAGATGTTTGTGTCCGCGCCAGCCCCGCCCCTAGCCGTAGTCCCATATAAACAAACCCCGTGGTAAACTTGAGCGAGCTGTAAATATTCCGAAAGGTACCCGTAATGTCCAAGTACATCTCCGAGCTTATGTCGCCGCAGCTTATGGGCGTCGTCTATGCTTTCGTTGGCTTTATCATCGCCCTGTATGTGCTGTCGGTCGTCTATGTGTTCATCGACGCTCGCCGACGCGGCGCCAGCGCCTACGTGGCATGGGGCATCATCGCCCTCATCCCGTTTGTGGGCCTTATCGCCTACCTGGTCCTGCGCCCGCATTCCTACGCGGCGGACCGCGAGGAGCAGGAGCTGGACATGGCCCTGCGCGAGCGCCAGCTTGCCCAGTACGGCACCTGCCCGCAGTGCGGCGCGCCTATCGAGAAGGACTTCGTCGTCTGCCCGGTGTGCGACACCCAGGTTCGCAACGTCTGCCCCAGCTGCCATCGCCCGCTCGATGCGCACTGGAAAGTCTGCCCCTACTGCCGAACTCGCATCCAGTAACGCATCCATCGCCGGGCCGGCCGCAAGCCACGGGCACCGCGCGTCCCGCGCAAGCCACACGCGCAACCCGCCC
>CAJLAN010000010.1 GCA_905204635.1 uncultured Collinsella sp.
CATTTAGGAACAGGTTTATTTTGGCAGATTTTATCTGCGTAAACGCCGCAGTCGGCACATCGCAATAAACACGCTGCAACCATACATGCATAGCACCCCAAAGGGGGCCGGCCTCATCACAACCCGAGGCCGGCCCCATTTGCCGTTTTACCTGATAAAACCGACCAAAATAAACCTCTCCCCCTTTGGTAGGCCAAAGTGGATAAACCCTGCTCCCAACAGCCGAAGACACACGTAAGTGACATGTCCATGAGGGTATAATTTGCACCGTATGTCTGCACAACGCCTGTGCGCGTACGGTTTTATTCGGGCTACCGTCCATTTCCGTGGAGGCACGGTTCGGCGGCCCTAACAAGAGAGGGGTTCTATGTATAAGATCCTGGAGAAGACGCAGTTCTCGGAGAAGGTGTTCAAGTTCCGCATCGAGGCGCCTGCAATCGCCAAGCATGCGCACGCTGGACAGTTCCTCATGGTCCGCGCCAACGAGACGGGCGAGCGTGTCCCGTTTACCCTGGCCGGCTGGAACGGTGACGAGGGCTGGGTCGAGTTCATCTTCATGGTGATCGGCAAGACCACCGAGATGCTGTCCACCTACGAGGCCGGCGAGTCGCTGCGCGACGTCGTAGGCCCGCTGGGCGTTCCCACCGAGATGGCCGAAGGCCCCTGCGCCGTCATTGGCGGCGGCGTCGGCCTGGCAATTGCCTTCCCGGTCGCCAAGCACCTGGTCGAGACCGGTCATGAGGTCCACGCCATCATGGGCGCCCGCACCAAGGACCTCCTGCTCATGGAGGACCAGTTCCGCGAGCTCCTCGACGAGGACCACATCCACATCACCACTGACGACGGCTCCTACGGCGAGCAGGGCGTTGTCACCGCTCCGCTGGAGCGCCTGCTGCAGGACAAGGCCGTGAGCCAGGTCTTCTGCGTCGGCCCCGTTCCGATGATGAAGTTCTCGACCCTCACCGCCCAGAAGTACGACACCCCCATCACCGCGTCCCTCAACCCCATCATGGTTGACGGCACCGGCATGTGCGGCTGCTGCCGCGTCGAGGTGGGCGGCGTGACCAAGTTCGCTTGCGTCGACGGCCCCGACTTCGATGCCACCCTGGTCGACTGGGATGACCTTCGTGCCCGCCAGGCCGCTTACCGTTCCGAAGAGGGCGAGTCCCTCAAGGCCTATGAGGAAAAGAGCTGCGCATGCCACTAGTTAACGGTCGTTTCGTTGCCGATATGAAGTCGCCCCGCACCCCCGATAACGAGGAGCCGGCTGCCGAGCGCGCCTGCGACTTCCGCCCCGTCGACAAGGGCTTCACCGAGGAGATGGCGCTGGCCGAGGCCGAGCGCTGCCTCAACTGCAAGAAGCCGTTCTGTGTTGAGGGCTGCCCCGTCAACATCAACATCCCCCGCTTTATCGAGCAGATCCGCGCGAAGGACTTCGGCGGCGCCCTCGATACCATCCGCGAGGACTCCATGCTTCCCGCTATCTGCGGCCGCGTCTGCCCGCAGGAGAGCCAGTGCGAGGGCAAGTGCATCCGTGGTAAGAAGTCCGAGCCCGTGGCCATCGGCCAGCTCGAGCGCTTCCTGGGCGACCGCCCCGAGCTCGCCTCCACGCCCAAGATGGCTCCCAAGAACGGCAAGAAGGTCGCCGTCGTCGGTTCCGGCCCGTCCGGCATCACCTGCGCCGGCGAGCTCGCCCGCAACGGCTTTGACGTCACCGTCTTCGAGGCCTTCTTCACCGGCGGCGGCGTGCTGGTCTACGGCATCCCCGAGTTCCGTCTGCCCAAGGCAGTCGTCAAGCGCGAGATTGACGGCCTGGAGGACATGGGCGTCAAGTTTGAGTACAACTCCGTCGTGGGCAACATGGCCACGGCCGAGGAGCTGTTCGAGCAGGGCTTCGACGCCATCTACGTGGCGACCGGCGCTGGCCTGCCCAAGTTCCTCAACGTCCCCGGCGAGAACCTGCCCAACGTCTTCTTCGCTAACGAGTACCTCACCCGCGTGAACCTGATGAAGGCCAACAAGTTCCCCGAGTACGACACCCCCACCAAACACGGCAAGAACGTCGTCGTCTTTGGTGGCGGCAACGTGGCTATGGACGCCGTCCGTACCGCCAAGCGTCTGGGCGCCGAGCACGCCATCATCGCTTACCGCCGTACCGAGGACGAGATGCCCTGCCGTCGCGCCGAGCTGCACCATGCTAAGGCCGAGGGCGTCGAGGTTCTGCCGCTCGTCTCCCCGCTCGAGTTTGTCGCTGGCGAGGACGGCTCCGTGTGCGCCGTCAAGGTCCAGAAGATGGAGCTCGGCGAGCCCGACGAGTCCGGCCGCCGTCGCCCGGTGCCCATCGAGGGCGCCATCGAGGAGATTCCCTGCGACGTCGCGATCTCGGCTATCGGCACCAACGCCAACCCCTTCGCAAAGAAGATCGGCGGCAAGATGGAGCTCAACAAGTGGGGCTACATCGTCGCCGACGAGGAGACCGGCCAGACCACCGATCCCCGCATCTGGGCCGGCGGCGACATCGTCACCGGTGCCGCTACGGTCATTCTGGCGATGGGCGCCGGCAAGAAGGCCGCCGCTTCCATCACCAAGAGCCTGCTGGGCGAGTAATCACCTACAGCGTTAGCCATCAAACGGCAAAGTCCCCGTCGAGCACACGCCCGGCGGGGACTTTTTCTATGCCGATCGCCCTACCACCGCAAAGGTGCCTGTCCCCCTTGCGGTGGTTTTGGTCGGCTAGTCTTCGAGCTGCGCCACTTTGTAGCGGTAGGCAGCGGCGATGACGTCCTTGCAGCCTTCGCGGCCCAGCTTGGCGCGGTTGACGACGATGTCCTTACCGCTCGTCATCTTCCACTTGCCGGCGCTGTAGCGCTTGTAGAACGCCTCGCGCGCCTTCTGCTGCTGCTTGACCAGCTTGGCGCCCTTCTTCTTGTTAAGACCACGCTTCTTGCGCACGATCTCGACGCGGTCCTCAAAGGGAGCGGTCACCAACACGGCAATGTGGCTGGGGTTGTTGCGCAGCAGGTAATCGGACAGACGGCCTTCGATAATGCAGCTCTCGGTCTCGCCCAGATCCAAAATCACCTGGCTCATCTTTTGGAACAACTTATCCGAGTACGAACGCGCATCGTAGCGGTCGGGCAGAAACGCCATGTTCTCCACGGCCAGACGCTCATCATAGGCGGCCATCTTATCGAGCGACTCGCCCGCGCGCAGCGACGCACGTACCAGCAGCTCGTTATCGTACAGCGGAATCCCCAACTCGTCGGCAAGCATGCGGCCAATCTCGTGGCCCTCGGCGCCAAAGTCGCGCGCGATGGTAATGACCACAGGATTCTTCTTATTCTCCAGATCGCTCATCGCGATTCCTTTCTCTATGTGACAAAGGGGCTGTCCCTTTGCCACATTCTACGCTGCCACCATTCGCCTCTGATATGCGCGAACCAGCAACGAGATACCAAAGTTGAGCACAAAGTACATCGCAAACACCAGGCCGTAGAGCATAAGAACCTGCGACAGGTCGATCGCGTGGGCCATCACGACGTTTGCCGTGTACATGAGCTCGGCCACGTTAATGCCCGAAAGATACGAGCTGTCCTTAATGACGGTCGTGCACTGGCTAAACAGCGCCGGAATGATCGTCTTAAACGTCTGCGGCAGAATGATGTAGCGCATGGTGGCAAAGAAGCCAAAGCCCTGGCTCTGCGCCGCCTCAAACTGGCCACGCGGAATTGAGTTGAGACCGCCGCGCACAATCTCGGCCATAACAGCGCTGGTAAACAGCGTAAAGGCGATGGTCGAAATCACAATGTCCAAACCCTGCACCGTAAAGTAGATAAACAGAATCCACAGCAGGTTTGGCGTGCAACGGAACAACTCGATATAGGCGCTCACCAAAATACGGAATGGGCGGGGCGCATAGCTTTTAACGAGCGCCAGCACCGTGCCAAAGATGAGCGAGAAAAAGATCGACAGCGCCGAGATCTCGATGGTCTTAACAAAGCCGCCCCAAATGTAGAGCAGGTTGGTCGCGTTGAAGATTTCCATGCGCTAGGCCTCCTCTACGTTGTCGAGCCCCAGCTCGGCCAGGCTCACGCCGCGCGGACGCTCCTTGGAGCGACGCTCGAGCCACTGCACCAGCATGGCGAGCGGAAAGCAGATGATGAAGTACATAAGGCAGCAGACGATGTATCCCTGCAGGTAACCGTACAGACTCACAAAGTTGTCGGAACGGTACATAAGGTCGCCGCCGGCCACGAGCGCCAGCACCGACGTGTTCTTGACCAGGTTGAGTGCCTGGTTACACAGCGGCGGCAGAATGATCTTGAACGTCTGGGGCAGTACGATGTACCAGTATGCCCGCGCGCGGGTGAAGCCTTGGCTCTGGGCCGCCTCCATCTGACCGCGCGGAACCGCCTCGATACCGGTGCGGATGACCTCCGAAATGTAGGCCGCGTGATACAGGCCCACACCCAAGAAGCCCAGCACGAACGGCGCGATGCGCACCGGCTGGTCGGCACCGGTTATGGCCTGCAAAAACTGCGGACCGGCCATGTACATAAAGAGCACCTGTACGGGCAACGGAGTGTTCTGGTAAAACTCCACGTACACGCGGCTTATGGCGCGCAGCACGCGCGAGCGAGTGGTAGAGAACACGCCCAGCAGCGTGCCCAGCACCAGCGACAGCAGCAGACCGGCAACGACCACCTGTAGCGTCACGCCAAAGCCCTCCCAGAAGGGCCCCATGTTTTGAAATGTCGTCGACCAACGGTCGGCGTCAAATAATCCTTCGAGCATTTGATTCCTTCCTTGGACGATGCGCCTATACAAGACCCCAGGTCTTGACCTCTTGGTCGAGCCAGCCGTCGGCCAGGCGATCGCAAATCACCTGATCGACCACGGCCGAAAGGTCGCAGCCCTTCTTGGTCGCCACGCCGTAGCCCTGCTCGCCAAACTTGACCTCGGGCTGCAGCAGCTCAACGGTCTCGTTCATGTAACCGGCCAGCGTGGAGCGGTCCATGGCAAAGACGTCGATATTGCCGGCGTCGAGCGAGCTTTTGATGATGGGGTAGCCGCTAAAGGCCCTAAACTCGGGCTTGCAGCTAAAGCCGTTGTCCTTGATCATCTGCTCGATCAGGCCCTGCGTGGTGGCACCCTGGCTCACGCCAATGACCTTGCCGTCCAGATCCTCAATCGAGGTAAAGCCCGAACGCTTCTTGACCATAAGTCCCACGTAGTCGGTGCGGTACGGCGTCGAGAAATCCCAGCTCTTCTTGCGCTCGTCGGTGATGGTGTAGGTCGCCGCGACCACGTCAAGTTGGCCGTTATCGATCAGCGGGCCGCGCGTCTTGGGCGTTACGTCGGTAAACTCGACAAGCTCCTGGGCACGGGCCTCCTTGTAGCTCACGCCAAAGACGGCAGCGGCGATCTGGTAGCACAAATCGACTTCCATGCCCTCAAAGCGGCCCTTGGCGGTGTCGTAATAGCCGTAACCGGGAACATCCTTCTTAACGCCGGCATTCAGATGGCCACGCGACTTAATGGCCGCAAGCTTAGACCCCTTGTCAGAGCCCTCGCCGCTGGTGGAGTTGCCGCAACCGGCAAGCGCGGTCCCCGTCAGCGCAAGCATACCGGCGCCAGCCAGCTGCAAAAAGTGACGGCGCGACACGGCCGCCCTCGTCATATCCGTCATGTCCATCACCGCGCCTAGTGCAGAATCTTGGACAGGAACTCGCGGCAACGCGGGTTCTCGGGGTTATCGAAGAAGTGCTCGGGCGTGCCCTCCTCCAGAATGCGGCCGTCCTCCATAAAGATGACGCGGTCGGCCACCTGGCGCGCAAAGCCCATCTCATGCGTCACGCAGATCATGGTGATATCCTCCTGCGCGAGCTCAATCATAACGTCCAGAACCTCCTGGACCATCTCGGGGTCGAGCGCCGAGGTCGGCTCGTCAAACAGGATGATGGGCTGCTTGGTGCACAGGGCACGGGCGATGGCGATGCGCTGCTGTTGACCGCCCGAGAGGTTCTGCGGATACTCGCCAGCCTTATGCGCCATGCCGACGCGCTTGAGCGCGGCAATGGCAATCTCGTTCGCCTCCTCCTTGCTCTTCTTTTGCAGCTTGATGGGCGCGAGCGTCAGATTGCCGAGCACCGTCATGTTGGGATACAGGTTGAATTGCTGAAACACCATGGAGCTATACTTGCGAGCCATCTCCAGGTGATTCTTTTTGGTGAGCGGCGTACCGTCGATGACGACCTTGCCCGACGTGGGCTCCTCCAGATAATCGACGCAACGGATGAGCGTCGACTTACCCGAACCGGAAGGCCCGATCATTACGAGCTTCTCGCCGCGCTTGACGGTGAGATTGATATCTTTGAGCACATGCAGGTCGCCAAAGTACTTGTTGAGATGCTTGATCTCGATCATGTCTGCCATGAATGTCCCTTCCCTGCGTTTACACGAGTTGAACTATTGTACGGAAAGAACCGCGTTTCCGCAGCCCACGCTACATTCCCGTAAAGAACACGCAACCTTTAACCCACTCATTGGGGACAGACTTAAATGAGTACCTGCTCATTGGGGACTCATTTAAGCCTGTCCCCAATGAGCGCCTAGCCCAGCAAAAAGGGGCGCGACCATGACGGCCACGCCCCCCTCGACATCAACTATGTACCGCTCGGCCCCTACGCGAGTTTGGCTCCGACGATCTTTGCCGCGGCAGGCTTATCGAAGTTGCCGCCGGTGGCCTTGCCCAGGGCACCCATGACCTGACCCATCTGCTTCTTGGACGTGGCACCCAGCTCGGCGATGACCTGCTCAATCAGGGCCTCGAGCTCCTCGCCCGAAACCTGCGCGGGCAGTAGGCTCTCCAGAATCTTGACCTGCTCGGTCAGGTTGTCGGTACGCTCCTGGTCGGTGCCGGCCTTGATGGACATCTCCAGCGTCTCGCTCGTCTGCTTAATCAGACGCTTGATCATGCTGTTGACGTCTTCCTCGGTCACATCGCGGCGCTCGTTAACCTCGATATTCTTCACCTCGGCCTTAACCTGGCGAATGATGGACAGGCGAACCTTGTCCTTGGCCTTCATGGCCGCGATCATTTCCTTCTGCAGCTCTTCGTTGGTCATCTGCAAATCCTCTCTAATAGCGTGGGCGGCACTCGCGCGAGCACCGCCCCATGATTACTCAGTCGTCGACGAATCGTCGGTCGAACTCTTGGTGACGCCCTTCAGGCTGACGTTGTATGGCACGTCTTTGGGCATGGGATTAACGGTGATGTCGGCATCCTTCTTGTACTGCTCTAGCCACTCGCTGTACGCGGTGCTGGCCGCCTGCGTCTTCACCACGTTGGAGACATACTTCTTGATGTCCTTGGGTACCTGCTTGATGTCATCAACCTGATTATCGACATGGAAGTAGTCGGTGCACTTGATGATGTGGTAGCCATAGGTCGACTCGACGACTTCGCTCACGTCGCCCTTGTTGAGTCCCTCGAGCGCCGTCTGGTAGCTGTCGACGAAGGTGGTGAGCTTATCCCAGCCCACATCGCCCTTCTTCTCCTTGGAACCGGTGTCCTCGGAGTACTGCCCAACGGCGTCCTCAAAGCTCAGCTCGCCGGAGTTGATCTTGTCCAGACACTCCTGCGCCTTGGCCTTGGCGGCGGCCTTGTCCTCGTCAGATGCGTCGGAATCGACCTTGATCAGGATGTTCGACGAACGACGGGCATCGTTGTAGCTGGACAGGTTTTCGTTGATGTAATCGACAATCTCGCTGTCCTTGGGCTTGCTCGTGGGCGCGACGACATCCTTGAGTTTCTGTTGCGCCAGACTCTCCTTGAGCGAGTCCTTGTAGGTGTCCTCGGTATAGCCGTAGGTCTTGAGGGTCTTCTTAAAGGCCTTGGCGCCGCCCGCGCTCTTGCACGCGTCCTTCCAAGCCTTCTCGACCTCCTCATCCGACACCGTCACGCCGTTCTCCTTCTGTGCCTGTTGAAGCAGAATCTGCTGCGTGTAGGAGTCGATGAGTTGCTTGCGGTACTTCTTGGGCGTGAGGTCGTTGTCAACCAGATACTGCGCCCAATCCTCATCCTTGGTGTAGCCGTAGGACGTGCGCATGCTCATGATCTGCTTGGTCACGGTGTCCTCGGTGAGGTTGGTGCCGTTGATAGTTGCAGCAACACCGCCGGTCAGCTTGTAGCCCGAGGTGTCCTCGGCCTGCGACATAAGGCCGGAGCACGCCATCGCCGAGACGGAAAGCAGCATCGCCAGCACGCCGATGACCACCAGGACGATCTTGACGGTCTTAGACACGTACGTCTTGCGCTGCTTCTTGCGAGAGCTGGAGGCAGCGCGGGCCTGCTGCTCGGGCGCCGGCGCGGCCTCGGAGTTCTTTTTCTTATTTGCCATAGTTGGCCTTTCGCATAACGAATCGAACAAACGCCATTGTGTCACAACGCGGACCCCGCGGCACACCTGGCACATGGGGGACAAGTTAATCTGCACCATTTTGGTGCAAAGGGGACAGCTCTGGCAGCCGGCACCTTAGAAGTGGCGACGGATGGCGTCGACCATGCCCTGGCATGTGGTCTGGCCGAGCACATCGGCTGCGGCGGCGGGAACCATAAAGATATTCATAAGCGATTGCAGGGCCTCGACCTGGCCGCCCGGCTCGGCGATGCCCAGATTGATGATAATCTGCGCCGGCACGGGGGCACCCATGCCCGCCATTGCACTGAACACCACGGGCGCCGCGGGCTTTACCACCGCGATATAGGGCTTAGCCACAAATCCGGGATCGGTGTGCGGGATGGCGATGTTGGCTGCCGGCATGGCAAGACCCGTGGGATAGGCATCCTCGCGCGTGCGGACGGCATCGAGCCAACCGGGCGCAATGTAACCGCGAGGCGCAAGCTCGTCCTCGAGCCGCGCAAACACCTCATCCGGCGTCGCGCACTCCCAATCAAAAAACACCAGCTCAGGCGTAAACAATGCTTCGTTATCCGCCATGGGCCCACCTCTCTCACCTTGTCACCTGCGACGTTCTTTAACGACTAGTCATTGAAGAGCGTCGCAGGTGATTACCTAAAACAAAGGATGGCCACTTGCGCCTTGGCGCCAATGACCACCCTGACTACTCGGCTAAATTGTACTGTGCGCCACTAGCCGCGCGGCGCATCAATTGCGACCTTGCCGCTCTCCAACACGTGGACGCGGCCGTCGGCGAGCATCTGCACGACCTCGGGATACAGCACGTGCTCAATCGCGTGGATGTGCTCCTCGAGCGTATCGACATCCCAGCCTTCCTCAACGGCCAGCGCGCGCTGGGCGATGATGGGGCCGTTGTCGTAGATCTCGTTGGCAAAATGCACGGTCACACCGGTTACCTTGACGCCGCGCGCAAAGGCATCGTCGATCGCATGCGCGCCGGTAAAGCTCGGCAGCAGCGCCGGATGCAAGTTGACCACGCGGTTGGGAAACGCCGCCAGCAGCGGCGTATGCACCATGCGCATGTAGCCGGCCATGACCACATACTCGCAGCCGCGCTCGAGCAGCTCGTGCGCGATGATCTCGTCGGCGGCGATGGGGTCGGCATAGACATCCTTGGAAAGGGTCAACGTCTGGATGCCCGCACGCTCGGCACGCTGCAGACCCTTGGCCGAAGGACGGCTCGACACCACGAGCTCAATCGAGGCATTGAGCTTGCCGACGGCGATCAGGTCGATCAGCGCCTGCAGATTGGTGCCGGAGCCGCTGATAAGCACGCCGATCTTGAGCGGCTCGGCCGTATCGGTGCCGGTCGGACGGGTGTAGGGCACAAAGCCCAGGCCCTCGGCGGCAGCCATCTGCTCGTTAGCGCTCATCGGAGTACACGACCTTACCGGAACCCTCGACGCACTCGCCCACGCGGAACGGCTTCTCGCCCAGCGCGACCAGGGTCTCGGTAACCGCGGCCTCGTCCTCGGGGGCGACGATCAGGCACAGGCCGACGCCCATGTTGAAGGTCTTGCATGCCTCGTTGGGCGCGAGCTCGGCCTGACGCGACACGTAAGTGATGACGGGCGGAACATCCCAGCCCATCTCGGCGCCGTTACGGGTGACCACGGCGTCGACGTCGTCGGCAAGCGCGCGGTTGAGGTTCTCGGTGATACCGCCGCCGGTGATGTGGGCGATAGCGTGCACCGGAGCGCCGCCGCGAAGCAGCTCAAGAACCGGCTTGACGTAGATGCGCGTGGGGGCCAGCAGGGCGTCGGCCAGCGATGCACCGCCGAGCTCCTCGAGCGGACGACTCAGCTCCTCGGCCTTAGCGGCGGCCTCGGGCGTGCCCGGCTTGATGCCGTCAACACCGATGACCTTACGCACGAGCGAGTAGCCGTTGGAATGCACGCCGGTGGAGGGCAGGCCCAGGATGACATCGCCGGGGCGGACGTTCGCGGGGTCGAGCATCTTGGGACGGTCGACGACGCCCACGGTAAATCCGGCAAGGTCGTAGTCGGCAGGAGCCATGACGCCGGGATGCTCGGCCATCTCGCCGCCCACGAGCGCGCAGCCCGCGAGCTTGCAGCCATCGGCCACGCCCTTGACGATCTTTGCCATGTGCTCGGCCTCAATGTGGCCGATGGCAACGTAGTCCAGGAAGAACAGCGGCTCGGCGCCCGAAGCCAAAATGTCGTTAACGCACATGGCGACCAGGTCCTGGCCCACCGTCTCGTGACGGTCCATGATCTGGGCGAGCACGAGCTTGGTGCCTACGCCGTCGGTACCGCTGATCAGGATCGGGTCTTCCATATCCTTAAGTGCGGCGGCCGAGAACAGGCCACCAAAGCCACCGATACCGCCGATGACCTCGGGGCGGTTGGTGTCCTTAACCATTTGCTTAATAGCGTCGACGGCGCGACCGCCCTCGGCGGTATCGACGCCGGCATCCTCATACGTCACATGCTTGCTGTCGCTCATCTGAGCCTTCCTCTCCCACTACCGTCCGCCGCCCGGGCGCCAAACGGTGCTCATAGTTGCGTTCATTTCGGCGCGCATTCTGGCAACGCGCGCCGCTCAATCAACAAAACAGCAGGTAAAACCTACCAAAATAAGCCTGTCCCCAAATGGCAGGTTTTAAGCCTCGCCGTGCTTCTCTTCCCAGCTGCGGTCATCGTATTTCTCGACCACGGCGTCGTCGTCAAAGTGCAGCGGCTTATCCAGGTTGCGGGGCTTAAAGCCCTCCATGAACTTGTCGCGGCCAAAGCTCTCGGGAATCGCCACGGGATAACGGCCGGTAAAGCACGCATCGCAGTAGCCGCCCTTGGGCATGACCTTCAGCAAGCCCTCAACCGAAAGGAAGGCCAGCGAATCGGCGCCGATATACTCGCAGATCTCCTCGACCGTCTTGTTGGCGCTGATGAGCTGCGACTGCACGTCGGTATCGATACCGTAGAAGCACGGCCAGATGACCTCGGGCGAGTTGATGCGGATGTGAATCTCCTTGGCGCCGGCATTGCGCAGCATCTTGACGAGCTGCACCATGGTGGTGCCGCGTACGATGGAGTCGTCGATCACGACCAGGCGCTTGCCCTCGATGTTGTCACGCAGCGGGTTGAGCTTCATACGCACGCCCATGGCGCGCAGCTCCTGCGTGGGCTCGATAAACGTACGGCCCACATAGCGATTCTTGATGAGGCCCTCGCCAAAGGGAATGCCGCTCTCGTGCGAATAGCCCTCCGCGGGCGGCAGACCGGAGTCGGGCACGCCGATGACCAGATCGGCCTCGACGGGCTCTTCGTGTGCCAGCTGACGACCCATGTCGTAACGGCAGGCATAGACGCTCTTGCCGTTCATGATGGAGTCGGGGCGGGCAAAGTAGACCTGCTCAAAGATGCAATTGGCCGACTCTTCGGCTGCGGGCACGCCCTGCTCGGACACCAGGCCTTCGGCGCTGATGCGCAAGATCTCGCCGGGACGGACATCACGGACATACTCGGCGCCCACGATATCGAGCGCGCACGTCTCGGAAGCAACGACCCAGCCGCCGGCGCGCGTGACATGGACGGCGGAGTCGACCGTCGAGGCACCGTCTTGCGAGGGTAGCTGCGAAACAGAAGCGGCGTCGGCCTGGTCTAGGCCCTCGTCCACGAGCTTGCCCAGCACCAGCGGGCGAATGCCATGCGGGTCGCGGAAAGCGTAGAGCGCCTGCTCGTTGATGAGCGTCATGGCGTAGCCGCCGCGCACGAGCTCCATGGTCTTGCGAATGCCCTCGCGCAGGTGGCCCGTACGCTGGGTGAAGTAGCCGATAAGCTTGGTCGCGACCTCGGAATCCGAATTGGAGAGGAACGGCACGCCCAACTCGATCAGCTGACGGCGCAGCTCGTCGGTGTTGACCAGAGTGCCGTTGTGAGCAAGTGCGATGATGACGCTGTTGATGGTAGAAAGATGCGGCTGCGAGGCTTCCCAACTCTTGGCGCCGGCAGTGCCATAGCGCACGTGGCCCACGGCCAGCTGGCCGGAGAGCGTCGACAGGTCGGCGTTGGAGAACACGCGATCGAGCAGTCCCAGGTCTTTACGAACCATAACCGTGCCACCATCGCCCACGCCGATTCCCGCCGATTCCTGGCCGCGATGCTGCAACGCGCGCAGACCAAAGTACGTCAGCCGAGCCACATCGCGATCGGGTGCCCACACACCAAAGATGCCGCATTCCTCATGCAGCTGGTCGGAGTCCGGATTATACGTCGACATGGTCGTCACCTGTCCCGTGGCACGCTCGGCCGCGCGGATGGTTTCTTGAGACATGGCATCCCCTCAGAGCCTCGTTATTTGGCGTTACCCGCCCTATTATACGCACGGTAAGACAAGCACTCCCGCGCATGAGCAGCGCTTTTTAAAAGCCCACCGAGCTTATAATCCGTTTTGCGGCCAAACATTTTATTGGGAAACCCGCCCGCGGGACCAACGATCCCGTATGCTTCCGTCGCGACGCGTCCCGGCGACCGTTAGGGCTTACATTGCTGCAATTGGGACGTTCGTCCTGTCTTTTAGCAGGTCGGCGGCGTATCCTTGTAGCCTAGGACAAAACGAGAAAGGTTCTGTATGGATCGAAACGAACTCGACCCCAGCGTCCCCAGCGCCACGGAGGTCAAGAAGATCCCCCTCATCATTAAGGTGTATGCCGTCCTGTGCATCCTGTCCGGCGTGGGCACGCTCCCGTCGGTCGCCGCCTTTATGTGGCAGGTCATCACCGCGCTCATCAACGGCAGCGCCGCCGCCAAACTCGGCGACAACACGCTCGTCGCGGTCGGCCTTATCGTCGCCGGCATCATGCTCTCGGCGGCGAGCGCGGTCATCTTGATCATCTTCGGCCTTGACCTCATTAAGAACCAGCGCCGCAACGCCGCACGCCTGTCCTATATCCTTATCGCATTTACCGTCGTCGAGCTTTTGGTCGACGTGATGCTCCAGGGCATCGGGCTCTTCTTGCTTCGTCCCGCGATTCAGCTCGGTATCCTCATCGCGCTTTCAGCCACCGTCGATCCTACGCTTCGCCAGGAGCGCGAACTGCAGCGCCGCCTGCAGGAGATGCTCGACCGCGACGCCGCCGCCGAGGGCATGCTCGGCCGCGATGAAACCGGCGAGGGCTACATCAAGCTCAACTACTTCAACCTGTTCTGGGTATTCCTCGTCTGCTGCGTGCTCGGCCTGATCGCCGAGGACATCTGGCACATGACGGTCGACGACCCAGGCGTCTACCAGGACCGCGCCGGCATGCTGTTTGGTCCCTTCAGCCCCATCTATGGCTTTGGCGCCGTACTCATGACCATGGTGCTCAACCGCTTCTATAAAAAGAACCCCATCATCATTTTCCTGGTAAGCGCTGTGCTCGGCGCGAGCTTTGAGGTGTTCGTGGGCTGGTTTATGCAAACCTCGTTCGGTGTGGTCTCGTGGAGCTACTCGCATATGAAGCTCTTTGGCATGCCCGATCCACTCGCCGTCCTTACGGGCGGACGCACCTGCACGGGCTTTGCCTGCCTGTGGGGCCTGGGTGGCCTTATCTGGATCAAGCTGCTGCTGCCGAGGCTGCTCAAGCTCATCAACATGATTCCGTGGAAGAGTCGCTACTCGGCTACCGTCATCTTTACCGTCATTATGCTGGTCGACGGCGTCATGACGCTGCAGTCGCTCGACTACTGGTACCAGCGCGTCAACGGCACGGAGCCGGATATTCCCGTCGCGCAGTTCTACGGCAAGTATTTTGATAACGACTACATGGAGAACCGCTTCCAGAGTATGACCATGAGCCCCAAGGATGCGACGCGCGTGTAGCGCCACGCAATGCCGAGATTTTTCAACGCACAGAAAAGCCCACTGGCAGACTGATTGAACTGCCAGCGGGCTTTTTGTTGGCGAGTGCTGCTGCCGGCCTTACGCCTCGCGCTCGACCTCGCTCACACACTCATTTTTGATGGTACCGACGAGCGCCTGCAGCGCATCGACGACATGCGGGCGAATGTCCCCGCCAATGAGCACGAGCATGATGTCGTCGCCCACGGTAAGCTCGCCACTCGCCAGCCACACACGCACATAGCCGATACCCGGCATCGTGCGCGTCGCCTCGATAGCGGCCTGCACCTTATCGGCATCGAAGCCGAACACCATGCCGCCCACCTTATGTCCAGGCGCCACACCATCTGTCTCGACCCCACGCACCTCGGACTTAGGCGTCGCACGCACCACGCCGTTGTGTGTCAGGTACATCCCACAATCAGCCGCCGAAACATCGGCCTTGGCTTCGCGCAGCCAAGCATCAACCGAAGGCATCGATTTGCCACTTTCAAGCATCATTTCTCCTTTTGATTTCCAGGGTAGTCTTTTTGGGACGGGGCCCGGACACTTTATTCCTCGACCGGCGTGAGCACCATGACGGCGCGCGTATTGCTAAATGACAGCGAACGGCAGGTCACAAGCGTTACGACCTTGGTTGCCGAAGCGGCACGCTCGGTGGCGTCGCTCGCCACGGCAGAAGCACCGTCGAGCATCTCGGACAGATAGCTCTTCAGTCCGTCATCGCCTTCAAAGTTGGGCGTGCGCGCCTTGGCATACGTGTCCTCGACGACCTTGGTCGCCAGCGGTCGCAGCTTATACGTTGCATCGCGCGTGATGTAATACACGTACTCGATGCTATCGAATGTCGCTTGGTCGGTGGTGTCCGAAATCACGTTGAACATCGACCCGTCATTCATGTGGTGGCCGTAGATCGTGGTCTGCTGGTCAACCATTCCCGGCGCGGTGTCATCGCTATCCAGGAAAATGGCCCCGGACGCATTGGCCGTACCGTCGAACAGCGTGTTGAGGTATTTGGAGTTGTTGTTGGTCTGCACCACGGGATAGTTGATGTTGGTTCCCGGCACGTAAATCCAACCCACAATCTCGGGGTTTGTCTGAGCAAGCGCATCGAAGTCGATAATCGGCACGCCGCTAGCGTCCTTATCGCTTACATATTGCTTCTCGATTTTCTGGTATGAATCGCTCGCCTGCTTATAGCCAATCTGAGCATTGATAAAGATGGCGGCGGCGGCGACAATCAGACCGATACCCACGATGATGAGCAGAATGGGAATGACGGAGCGGCGCTTTTTGCGCGGCGGCTCGGTGTAGCTGGACGGAGCGCCGCTCGGTTGCCTCGTCGTCCGGGTCTGCTTCTTTGCCGTGCCATATGACGAGGGGCGATACGCAGCCGGCGTATCCTGACGGCGATGGGACGTCGGCGTTACGGGGCGCGGCGCACGAGCCTGTTGAGGAGAGGATGCCCGACCCTGCTGCATGGAGCGGGCCGATCCCGCCTTGGATGGATCGGGGATCTGAGAAGCCGAGAAACGTTTTCCCTGATAGTCGGACATGACTCTCCCTATGATTACAGCGGAATGGCAAGCCGCTTAGGCGTCGGCCATCTCCTGCTTCATTTTCTCGATAACCTTGCGGTACTCGGGGTCGCAAGCACCCAGAATCTGCGTGGCATAGATGGCGGCGTTCTTGGCGCCGTTGATGGCAACGCAGGCCACGGGCACGCCCGAAGGCATCTGCACCATCGACAGCAGCGAGTCCATACCGCCCAGGTCACTCGTCTTCATAGGCACGCCGATAACCGGCAGCGGCGTAAAGGCAGCCACGACACCACCCAGGTGAGCGGCCTTGCCGGCGGCGGCGATAATTACTTTGATACCGCGATCGGCAGCAGTCGAGGCCCACTCGTGGACCTTCGCCGGCGTGCGGTGTGCGCTCGCAATGACGAGCTCATAGGGCACACCAAGCGCCTCGAGCTCGGCGGTGCAGCCTTCCATAACGCCCAGATCGGACTTAGAGCCCATGATGATCCCGACAACCGGCTTTTGATCTGCCATAAACAAAGACCTCCTGTTGAGAGCGGCGACGCGGCGGATCCGCGACCCTTAACTACTGAGAGTAGTATAGCTGCTCCCGTCCCTGCGGTCTTTGTGGTGGCGGCTGAGCCTTTCCCTCGGGAACTGGGCTTCGCGAAGTTTCCCGAGGGAAAGGCTCAGCCGCCACCCTGCGACCTACCGGATATTGCTATGACGTACGTTGGCTGAAATAATACCGTGGGACCCGCCGT
>CAJLAN010000011.1 GCA_905204635.1 uncultured Collinsella sp.
TCGCCATATTGGCCTCGGCGCCCGCGCTCACGTTGCCGGGCACGGTAAGGGCGCCGCCCATCACGACCACGCGGCCGATGGACATCATCGCCGCCGCATCGCGCTCCAGGGCGAGCGCCAGGTTGGAGAGCGGGCCAGTCGCTACGTAGACCAGATCGGGACCATAGGTGCGCGCGGCATCGATCAGATAATCGACCGCAGCGTTGCCGTCGGCCGAGGTCGCCCCCACCGGCTCCCCTGTGAGCGCCGGCCCCCTCATTGCACGCTCGCGCCGCCGATGCCGTTCTTGCCGTGAATGAGCGCGGTGGACGCCGGCGGCGCATAGGGCTCAGTCGCCTGCAGAGGACGGTCGGCACCCAGGTACACCGGAACCTCGGGGCGACCCAGCAGATCGAGCACCGCCAGGCAATTGTGCGCCGATTGCTCGACGCGCACGTTACCAAAGCACGTGGTGATGCCCACGAGCTCCACCTCGGGGCTCGCGATGGCATAGGCCAGCGCCATCGCATCGTCAACACCCATATCCAGATCAAGGATCAGCTTCTTGATTGCCATTGTTCTACTCCGCTTCTCCGTCTTTATCGTTTAACCAAACCAATGTTCAACTTCGGCGCGCGTGGGAATCGATTGCTGAGCGCCCAGGCGCGACACCGTCACTGCCGAGGCGCGAGCACCCGCGGCCATGCACTCAAAGAGCGGCAAGCCCTCTAGGCGAGCCGCCGCCAACGCGCCGATAAACGTATCGCCGGCGGCCGTGGTATCGACTACCGTACTCGAAAGTGCCGGCATGCGCAGCAGCTCACCGCCATCGCCGAGCGTAACCGAGCCGGCACCGCCCAACGTGATGACCGCAGCCCCGGCACCCTTGTCGAGCAGCGCATTGAGCGCGGCGACGCAACTCACATCATCCGTGGGCAGAATGCCCGTCAGAACCTGGCACTCGGTCTCGTTGGGACAGACCAGGTCGACCGCAGGCCAGACCTCCGCAGGCAGCTCGCAGGCAGGCGCCGGATTAAAGACCGTATAGAACCCCAGCTCGCGAGCGCAAACAAGCGCCTCGGCCGTCGCTGCAAGGTCACATTCGCCCTGGGCGATAAAGACGCTTCCGGCAGCCGGGGCAATCTCGCTGGCGTCGCCGTCGAGCTCATGGGCCACCAGACGCCTCAGCGCGCGGGCAACGTCCGCGCCCGCAAGCGCATGGTTGGCGCCCGGTGACAGTACGATGCGGTTGTCGCCCTCGCAGCGAATGATGGTCGCCGTTCCCGTCTCCACGTCATCGCGATGCACTACAAAGTCACAGTCCACGCCGGTGTCTTGGAGCCCCACCACGAGCGATGCGCCGAACGCGTCGCGACCGACCGCGCCGATCATGTGCGTGCACGCGCCCATACGCGCGGCAGCTACGGCCTGATTGGCGCCCTTGCCGCCGGCGTTGGTGATAAACCCGCTGCCGCCGACGGTCTCACCCGCACGCGGTATGCGCTCGCACGCCACCGAAAGGTCCATGTTCATGCTGCCGAACACCGCAACGATGCCACGATCTGCCATGGAAACCTCCTCATCTGCGGGCTTTGCACCCACCGTCGACCGTCGATTGCGCGCCTTCGCACCTCTATAACTTTAGTTCACTTTGATGTGAACGCACCCTTGAGGTTGCGCCAGCAGCAAGCATTCACAGGAGCAGGCAGCTACAATGAATACGTGCTGATTATTCTCGTCATTGGATGATGTTTTATGGAACAATTCTCGCAATCGGGCTCGCGCGGTCGACGCCGCACGGGCAACGAGCCGGCGCCGCACGAACGCGTGAAGAGCGAACGCCGTGCCAACGAGCCGCGACGCACCACGAGCCCCCATCGCGCTTCTGCCAACAACGCGGGCCGCGCCAACACTCCCGCCGCGGAGCAGACGCCTGCTCGCCCCAAGTCCCGCTACATCCCTGCACTCGACGGCCTGCGTACGCTCGCCGTCGTCGCGGTGGTACTCTATCACCTTAACCTCACGTGGGCTCAGGGCGGCCTGCTCGGCGTCACGATCTTCTTTGTGCTTTCGGGCTATCTGATCACGCGCTTGCTGCTCAACGAAGTCGCTAAGACCGGCCGCATCGACCTCAAGAGCTTCTGGATCCGCCGCATCCGTCGCCTGGTCCCCGCCGTGGTGACCGTCGTGGTGGTGACCTGCGCGCTGTGCACCGTCTTCAACCACGTGATGCTCACCAAGATGCGCCCCGACATCTTGCCGTCGCTGCTGTTCTTTAACAACTGGTGGCAGATTGCTCAAAACGTCTCGTACTTCAATGCTCTGGGCGACCCCTCACCGCTCACGCACTTTTGGTCGCTTGCCATCGAGGAACAGTTCTACCTGATTTGGCCGCCGCTGCTGTTTGCCATGGTATCCATGCATGTGAGCAAGCCCAACACGCGCCGCGTGGTTCTGGGCCTTGCTGCGGTATCTGCCCTCGCCATGATGGTGCTTTACAACCCTGCCGCCGACCCCAGCCGCGTGTACTACGGCACCGACACCCGCGTGTTCTCGCTGCTGCTGGGTGCCTGGATGGCCTTTATCCCCGATCGCGACCTGGCGCCGGTGCGTCTCGCTCATCGTTTGGGGCTCAATCGCCTGGCTGGCGCCGCCAAGCACGGCAAGAACGCCGAGGGCAAACCTGGCGAGAAGGCCGACGAAGCAGCCGAGACCGCCCCGGCACAGCCGAGCGCCCTCGTGCGTTTTTGGTCCTCGCCCGCATCCATCGATGTGTTGGGCGTCGTGGGTCTGGTTGGCCTTGCCGCCATGGTCGCGCTCACCAACGGCTACACCGCCTTCCAGTATCGCGGAGGCACGCTGCTGTGCTCGATCCTCACGCTCATGGTCATCGCGGCCTGCGTGCAGCCCCAGGGAATGGTTGCCCGCGCGCTATCCGCCGAGCCACTCGTGTGGGTTGGCAAGCGCTCCTACAGCATCTCCCTGTGGCACTATCCGCTGCTGCTCCTCATGAACCCGGTCGCCAACATCAACGATACGCCGTGGTGGCAGTACATTTTGCAGGTGTTGTTGGTGGTCGCCGTGGCAGAGTGCTGCTATCGCTTTATCGAGACTCCGTTTAGGAAGGGCGCCTTTGGGCGCACCGTCGCCGAATTCCGCGATGGCACCACCACGCCCGCCAACTGGGCACGCACGCACATCCCTGTCTGCGCAGCCTGCGCTGTCGTGTTGGTCGTTGCACTGGGCGGCCTGATCTTTGTGCCCGAGACGTCTGCGCTGAGCGGCGAGGGCGCCGAAGTTCTGAACAAGGAAGCCAAGAACACCGCGCCCACCGACCAGCAGGCGGCCGACGACACCGACAAGGACAACGACGGCTTCCCCGATGGCTCCTACGATCTGCTTATGATCGGCGACTCCGTGTCGCTGCGTGCCGTAGACACCTTTGACGGCGTGTTCCCGCACAGCCATATCGATGCCGAAAAGGGCCGCCAGTTTGATGCGGGGCGCGCGACATTTGAGGGCTATATCCAGCAGAACCTTGCCGGCAAGATCGTGGTCTTTGCCCTGGGCACCAACGGCTTGGTAACCGACGACCAGATCGACGCCATCATGGCCGATGCAGGAGATAAGCGTATTGTGGTGTTTGTGAACACGCGCAGCCCGCAGCCGTGGGTTGGCTCTACCAACCAGGCCATCGCCAACGCCGCTACGCGCTACAAGAACGTGCGCGTTATCGATTGGTACGGATACAGTGCCAACCGCAACGACCTGTTCGATGGCGATGGCACGCACCTATCGACCACTGGCGTGACTGAGTACCTCAACTTGATCCACGATGCCGTCAAGAAGGACCTGCCCGTACACCCCGAGGATCACGTCAACGATCCGCAGCCGGCAGCCGTCAAGTCTGCCACCGACGCACTCGTCAATGCGCTCGCTCTCAAGCCGCACAAGCTGGGCACCGACAAGTAACCTGCAGCGCAAACTTCCCACATCCGGAGGGGGTGTCTGCCACGGCAGACACCCCCTCCGGCAGTTAGGGACACTCCTGGCGCAGCCAATGAAGACCTCTACGGATGAATTCCAGGCCGCTCCGTCGCTCCAGACATCGTTTCCGCGCCTCGTGCCCGCCCCAAACAATCAAAACAAGCCCTTTTCGCCGCACCCTCAAAGGTCTGTGGGCAAAAAAGGGCAAATATGAGTACTGTTACCATTTTAGTAGCAGGCAAAACCACCCAAAATGACGTCCGAGCGACCCCTACAACCCCCTAAAGCAGCCAACCTGACTGGTTTAAGGCGTATTGGAGCCAATTTTAATGAACATACTAAAGGCTATGTTCATTATCTTTTAGGATGTAAATGCTATTCACTTAGCAACAGTACTCATATTTGGCATTTTTTGTCCATTGCTATATAACTAACACCCTATAGCAGACAAAAAACAGGCCGCAGCCCATCGCTGCGGCCTGTTCGGAAGCAAAAGTGGGCGTTAAGCGCTGTAGCCCATCGCTTGCAGAACAAACATGACGACCGTCAGCACCGTAATCACACCGATAGTCGCCCACGTGAGCACATTCCACACACGGCCGTTGCGGTTGGCGCCCATAATGTGTCGATCAGCGGCAATAAGCACCTGGAACACCAGGACCACAGGCAAAAGCACGCCGTTGATGACCTGCGAGGTCATCATAATCTGGAACAGGTCGACGCCGGGCATGAGCACCAGCATGGCAGAGATGCCAATGATGGCCGTAATAATGCCGCGGTAGACCGGGGCCTCGTCCCAGCTGCGATCGGCACCGCGCTCCCAGCCAAATGCCTCGCAGATAGCGCTGGACGTAACGCCCGGCAGCACGCAGGCGGCCAAGAAGCTCGCCGCGACCAGGCCCGAGGCAAACAGCACCGTGGACCACTGGCCCGCGATGGGCTCCAATGCGCGGGCGGCGTCGGCAGCATCGCTGATCTGAATGCCCGCAGGGAACAGTACCGTACCGGTCGTTATGATAATAAAGCCGGCAATGACATCGGCGGCGATCGAGCCGCTCACGGTATCAATGCGCTGCAGCACGATATCGTCCTCACCCGCATTCTTATCGACCACGTTGTTCTGCGCCAAGAAGATCATCCACGGCGCGATGGTGGTGCCGATCGTTGCGACCACAAGCGACACGTAACTGGGGTCGTTTTGGATGTTGGGCACAACCAGGTCGACCGCCACCTCGCCCCAGCTGGGACCAGCCATAAAGGCGGCAACGATATAGGTCACGAACACACAGCTCACCAGCAGCAGAATCTTCTCGATGCGCTGGAAGCTGCCCGACATGGTAAGCATCCAAACCAGCAGCGCCACCAGCGGCACCGAGATGCTCGCCGGCACACCAAAGAGAGCAAGGCCGCTCGCGATACCCGCAAACTCTGAGATGGTAACGGCCGTATTGGCGATCAGCAGCGCCGCCATGGCCAGCACGCTCCTGCGCACGCCAAAGCGCTCGCGGATGAGCGACGCCAGGCCCTTGCCTGTGACGCAGCCGCAACGCGCCGCAGTCTCCTGCGTCACGATAAGCAGCACGGTCATGACAGGAAGCATCCACAGCATCTTGTAGCCATAGCTGGCACCGGCGCTGGAATACGTGGCGATGCCACCGGCGTCATTGCCCGAAAGCGCCGCCAGAAGGCCGGGGCCCATGGCGCCAAAGATGGCCGCGATGGTCAGCTTTTGCTTGGTGCTCGCCTTTTGCTTCGTGTTTTGCACGCGACCACCTACCCCATGACCGACATGGTAAGCAGCACCGCGGCGATGCAGTACGCCACGCATGAGATCATGACGGCAATAACGTTCATGGCGGTACCCGACGTATTGAGGTCGTGCTCGTCACGCCAGAACAGCACCATCAGGTAAATCACGGCGCTCATGTTGCCAATCAGGCAGACGATGGCCGCAATGTTAAAGCAGCCGGTAAAGAGCTGCTCCTCAAACATGGGCGCGTCGGGGAATGCGGCGGTGCGCACCAGCTGGGCGCACAGGTAGGTCACGAGCGACAGAATCAGGCCCATGCCCGTGCTCTGGAAGAAGAACCCCAGATACGGCTTGGGCTCATCGTCATGGCCGTCGTACTCCAGGAAGTAGTTCTTGACGAACGACACCATACGCGAGGCAGCCAGCAGCACGAGCGGCATGGCGCACATGAGGAACACCACCAGATGCGCAGAGCCCAGCGCCGTTCCCAGCACTGTTGCCATGATGCACGAGGCAATACCCCACACGACAACCCAGTACTGGCGATGCACAAACCAGCTGAGCACATTCGTCGAGTCGTCGGACGCGCTATCGCCCGAACCGACGCCTGCGATCTGCAGGTCCTCCTGGTGCTCCTCGGCGATAACGTCCATGGCGTCGTCAAAGGTCACGATACCCAAGATGTGACGGTTCTCGTCGCAAACGGGGATGGCGACCAGGTCGTACTTGGTCATCTCGTCCGTTACGTCTTCCTGGTCATCGTCGGGCGACACATAAACCAGGTCGCGATAGGCCAGCTGGCCCAGCGTGGCATCGCGGTCGGCCACGATGAGCGTGCGCAGCGAAAGGACGCCGGTGAGCATGCCGCTCGGGTCTTCGGTATAGACGTAGTAGACGCTCTCAAAATCCTCGTCGAGTTTGCGAATCGCCTCGATGGCATCGCCGACCGTCGCCGTGGCGGGCAGCGAGACAAACTCCGAGGTCATGATGCGACCGGCGGTGTTGTCCTCATAGCCCAGCAGGTTACGAATCGCCTTCTCCTCCTTGACGCCCATCAGGCGCAGGAGCTTCTCGGCCTTCTCGTAATCGAGCTCGTCGATCAGGTCGGCAGCGTCGTCCGGGTCCATCATGGCCAGCATCGACGATGCATCGGTATCGGATAGGCCCTCGAGCATCTCGGTCATAAGCTCGTCGTCATCGAACTCCGAGATGGCCTCGGCGGCCTGTGCCGTATCGAGCTGCGCGAACACCTGCGCGCGCAGGCGCGGGTCGAGCTGCTCGATAATGTCAGCGATGTCGGCAGGATGCAGCTCGCCAAGTGTCTTGTGCGACACCGAGAGCTGGATGTTCTTAGTCGAGCGATCGAGCAGGTCCATGTAAGACCAGGCGATAATGTCCTCGCTGAGCGGCTTGCCCAGATGCTTCATAAAGCCCTCGACGACGCGCTCGAGTGTGGGACTGATCGCGCGCAGCAGACCGCGGGCGCCAACTTCGGCACCCAGCAGGCGCAGCTGATTTTCGCCCGACATGGAAAACTTGATGTCGTTTACGCGCACGACCTTCATGCCCTGCGTGTCGACAATCTGTTTGTTAAGCACGTCGCGGGCAAGCAAGAGTTCGGTCGGCTGCAAGTACGAAAAACGGATTTCGGTGGCCGGCGACTTAAGATGTACGCCCGTCTCGTCGATACGGTCGACCCATTTGCGCCAGCTGATCATAAACGGCGTCTTGCCGGGTCCGCGGAACGCGAGCGACGTTACGTGCGGAAAAACTTCGCCGGTAGCAATGCCAAAATCGTTCACAACGCCGAGCTTTTCGCCATCGACGTCCAAGACCGGCAATTTGAGCATCTCACTCAGATAATTCACTGGTGCTCCCCATCATTATCCCTTCGAACTGCGGCCATGCCGGCACGCCGTCCGTGGACTTTTAGATATGTATACGCATGCGCGGGCGGCACGCCGCTCGGCGCTCACACCCCGTACATGCGCAAGAAGCACCTGCATGGGGTCATCGACTGTATGGTCGAGGTTTGGATTTCACCTGCAACCTTTCTCTTGACCCTTGTTATCCGCAGTAACTATAGCATCAGCATCGCGCCGTGGCGCCAAATTTATGCTCCAAACATCGCAGGCATATCAAACGCTGACGCATCCGTGACATAGTCATTGGGGACGTTCTTACATGACTAGTCTGTGGTGTCGTCATCTTCGGCGAGCTGGGGGAACACGGCGTTTTTGGGCATGGTGACCTTCGTCAGCGAGGTGAGCTTTTTGCTCAGCGATGTATCCGTCTTGACCAGATCGCTCAATGTCACGATTTTGTAGCCGTCGGCAATAAGCCCGTCGATAATCTGCGGCAGCGCCTCGAGCGTCTGCTCGGCACATTCATCGTTATCGGTCAGCAGCACAATGTTGCCCGGCGTCACCGAATCGAGCACCGTCGAGACCTGCTCGTCGGCACCGTTGAGCAGCCAGTCGCCCGAATCGATATTCCACGAGACCACGGCAGACACCAGGTCCATCGCATCAATCCAGTTTTGCTCGTCAAAGGCTGCGTAGGGAGCACGCAAAAGCATCGTCGACGTTCCGGTCGCGGACTTGATCGCCTCGGTGCCCTTCGAAACCTGCTCGCGCACCGCATCGCGATCCTGGCCCTTGAGCGATTCGTCGCTGTAACTGTTGGAGCCGACCTCGCAGCCGGCATCGACAATCGCCTTGGCCGTGGCGGGCGAAGCCTCGGCCGCATCGCCCGACAGGAAGAACGTCGCGGTGACGCCCTTTTCCTTGAGCACCTGCAAGATCTGCTTGGTCGCTCCGCTCGGGCCCTCATCAAACGTCAGCGCCACGTACTTTTCGTTGCCCTTGGGCGCCACGCTCGCGCACTCGACCACGCAATCGGTGGCGGGCACGACCTCGCCGCGGTCCTGCGTCTTGCCCGACTGCTCGCCGACCCACACCTCAGAGCGACCCTGGATACCCCACGTCTTAACGTACTCGATGGCACCCGTGCCCTCGACCTTGAGCTTGGGCTCGATAACCGTCGCCTGGACCTCATGCTTCTCATACGTGTCGCGGCCGTCTTTGACCGTCACCTTCTCGCCGCCCGTAAGCTCGCGGCTTTTCCACTTGCCCTGTTTTATGCGCTTGCCGTCCACTTTTACCGACAGCTTTTCGCCGCCATGGCGAGTAAGCACGCTGTCGTCAACGGCCAGCAAGTCCCCGGCGTCGTAGGTATCGGTCAGCTCCTGGTCGTCGATGAGATTTTGCAGCGTAGAGCCGACGCGCACTGCAGTCTCCTGACCGTTGAGGACGACATCCACGCTGCGGTTGACATAGCCCACGATAGCAGCGATGAACAGCACGAGCGCGCAACCCACGGCGATGAGCGCATAGGGCAGGCGAGACGGACGGCGGGGCGTGCGTCCGTTGCCGATGCGAGCGCTGCGGTCGCTAAAGCCGCGGCTATGGTTGAGATACATCGCGCCGGGCTTACGGTGACGCTTGCGCTGACCGCTGGGCAGCTGCCCCAGGTCGCGGCGCGCCGTCGGACGCGCACCCGAGCGCCCGTTTAAGTTAGATCCGTTTTGGCGCATGTGCCCTCCCCCATAAACGCAGCAAGCCGGAGCAACAGGTCTCCGGCTTGCCTCCCATCAATTGGTACGTCGCTATTTGCTAGCTTTTGACGAGCTCCCGCTCGCCTTTTGATATTCGTCCTTAAAGGCCTTGAACATACCGCGCGTCTTGCCGAGCTGCTTGCCCAGCGCGCGACTGCCCTTGTCCACGGCGACCGAACCCTTGTCATCGAGCACCTTGGCGCCCCTCTTGACCTTATCGCCCACCACGACGCTTGCCTCGGCAGCCTTTGCAGCGGCACCGCCCGAATACCCGAGCGACTTGACTTCGTCCGAAACGATCATCGCGCCGTCCGCATAGCCGCGCAGCATCGTGGGCGGCATCTGCGTGTCGCCCACCAGCACACTCGAGGCAGTGCCAGTGGTCACATAGAACGTCTGCACGATGCCCGAACGCGGCTTGAACTCCACATCCGAGCAATAGCCCACGACATCGCCCGACTCCGTGCGCACGTCCATGCCAACCCAGATAATGCAATCGTCCAGGTTGATGCCGAGACGCTTGGCCGCAGCGGCATCGTAGGTGCCCTTGACGTCATCAACCGCGATGGCGCCCTCGTAGACACCAATGGCATCGAGCGCCACAAACCGGTCGGGGCGCTCGATCATGCCCGCGATATCGGACTGGCGAACCATAAAGCCCACCACACGCGTGCCGCCCGGGGTAAAGACCGGAAAGTGAATCTTGCCGAGCTTTTTAGGGCTGCGCGGCGTGCCGTCCTTTTTGGTGCGCTTATCCTCGGTAGGCTTGCGATAGATCTTGGCGCCGACAAAATCCCCGGCGCGCATTATGCCTCGGTCGAAGGCTCCGCGGCCTCGGCGTCGGCCTCGACGGCGTTTTCGACCACGACATCGGCGGGCGTCACGTTGCCGCCCGAGATGGCGTCGTTGAGCTGCTCGCGCAGCTGGTCCATGCGCTCGCGGGCAAGGTCAACCTTGGCACGCAGGTCATCGGTCTTGGCGTCGACCATCGGGCCAAAATCGTTGACCGCAGCGCGGGCCTCCTCGGCACCGTGCTCGTAGGTGTCGCGCATGTTATCCCAGGCGTCATTGGCGATATCGGCAGCCATGGCGCGGGTCTCGGCGCCCGAGCGCGGAGCCAGGGCGACGCCGATGATGGCGCCGGCGGCGGCACCGAAGAGCGCACCCGAGATAAAGTTGAAAGTCTTACCCATGTTCATTCCTCTCCTGCGGGCACCTCGGCGCCCACCGTTTGAATGCTGTCCATTATACCCGCAGCACAGCGCTTGCCGTCTTGCTCATCTGCGTACGGTAAAGGCGCAGGTACATGATGGTGATAAGCGGGTGAGCCTACTCCTGCGGCATGGCAGGCATGGCCACTGTAGCGCCCGGGTCCTCGCCGGCGCCGTCAACGAGCGGCAGCGCTCCCTCCTGCGCGGGGGCAGCCGGAGCCGTCGCCGCGCCACCGTAGACGGCAGCGGGGGCCTCGTGGCTTTCGGCGGTCGCGCCCTCGGTATCGATTGCCTCCTGCGGCTCGTCGTCAAAGCTCGGGACGCCCTGGGGCTCCGCGGGCTCGGCCTCGACGGTCTCCTCGGCAGGGGCACCGTTGACAGACTCGGTGGCAGCCTCGGCAGGCGCCTCGTCCTCGGTCGCGTCCCCGGCCTCGCCCTCGGCGTTCGCGGCGGCGACGGCCTCGTGCGGGTCCTTGCCCTCGGCCTCGGCACGCATGCCCAGCACCAGGTTGCGCAGGCCCGCGACCGTACCGTCCACATCGGGAGCGGGCTGGTCGGCATGCAGGTAGGCCCAATCCATCATAAAGGTCGCCGAAGACAGCGCGCCGATGGCCAGCGCGTCGTCGGGACACGAAAGCTCGACCTCAAAGACACGCTCATCGTGCTCGCTTACGCGGGTGCGGCCGCACGAAATGCTGCCAGCGAGACCGGTCTCGTTCATGAGCTCGACCGTCACGTGCTCCAGCAGATGGCAAAGCTCGGTCTGGCCCATGCAGTCCTGGAATTCGCGACCGGAATCGCCCAGGCACAGATGCTTGGCAATCGCGGGCACCAGGTAATACACGCGCGCCGTGGCCTCGATATCCTCCGAGGTCATGAGCGGCATGCCGGGGTTCACCAGCACATGCGCGCAGATCTTGTCCTCGCTGACGGTGACCTTAAGGATGTTGAACAGGCCTGCCATAACTCTCCCCTACTCTTCCTCGCCCTACTCGTCGCCATCGTGCGGGTCCGCAGAACCCGCGTCCGACGCCGCCGGCTTATCTGCCGAGGACTCGGAATCCTTCTTATCGGTTTCGGCCGGAGCGATCACGCGAATGAGCGAGATGCGCTGGCCACGCATCGACTGCACCTTAAACTTGTACCCCGCAACCTCAAACACCTCTCCGATGTCGGGCACCGAGTCGCAAAGCTCCAAAATCCAGCCGGCGATGGTCTCATAATCATCGCTTTCCTCGAGCGGCCAACCAAGCTCAATCGCGTCATCGCACGAAAAACGCCCATCGACAAGCCACTCGCGGCGCGAAAGGCGCGTGAGGTACTTGTTGTCGGGGTCGAACTCGTCCTCAATCTCGCCCACGATCTCCTCGACAATGTCCTCGATGGTGATGATGCCGGCCGTGCCACCGTACTCGTCCACGACCACTACGATCTGGTCGTGCGAGGTCTGCATCTCGGACAGCAGCGGCAGGATGTCCTTGGTGTCGGGCACAAAGGTGGCGTCGCGCAAAAAGTCGGCGATGGGCTGGTCGCCCTTGCCGTCGAGCGAAGGCTGAATCAGGTCCTTGATGTGCGCGATGCCGGCGACGTTGTCGGGATCCTCGTGATAGACGGGGATGCGGCTAAAGCCGGTCTGGCGCATGGCGGACAGCACGTCTGCGACCGTCTCGTCGTCCTCGCACATGGTGGTGTCCACGCGCGGCACCATGACCTCGCGGGCAACGGTGTCGCCCAGGTCGAAGATCTCGTGGATCATGCGCTTTTCCTCGTCGAGCAGGTCGTCCTGCTCCGAGACCATGTACTTGATCTCTTCCTCCGAGACGTTTTGGCGGTCGTCGGCGCTCTTGATGCGCAGAATGCGGGCCAGGTCATCGGAGCAAGCGCCGGTCAGCCACACGAGCGGACGGGCGATCTTTTGGAAAAACGACAACGGTCCCACGACCTGCTTGGACACGCCTTCGGCATTAGCCAGGCCGATGCGCTTGGGCACAAGCTCGCCAACCACGATGGACACGAAGGCGACGGCGACGGTGATGATGACCGGCGCCAGGCCGCGCGCGATGGCGGAAAGCGGCGCGATGTCAAAGCTCATGAGCCACGTGGCAAGCGGGTCGGACAGGCTCGTCGAGGCGACGGCGGACGAGGCGAAGCCCACGAGCGTGATGGCGACCTGGATGGTGGCGAGCAGCTGGTCGGAGTCGGCGGCCAGCTTAATGGCGCGCTCGGCGCGCTTGTCGCCTTCCTCGGCATCGTGCTCCAACACGGCGCGCTTAGCCGTGGTGAGCGCCATCTCGGACATGGAGAAGTAGCCGTTGATGAGGGTCAAAACGAGGGTGGTGATAAGGGAGATGGTTATGTCCATCGGGAGTTTCTCGAACCTCCAAGATTCGGGACGTTAGGGTAAAACGTTGATGGCGGATACGGCAATTGCGCCGGCGCCCAAACGAGGACGCGGGCGCGCAGGCATGGTCGCTAGATTACGAAGAGGATCACCGCCATGAACTGGAAGATGCTGCCGGCGAGCACCCACAGGTGAAACACGCTGTGCAGATAGCGCACGTTTTTGGCGATATAGAACGGCACGCCCGCGGTGTAGCACACGCCGCCGACGGCGAGCAGGGCAAGTGCCACGGGGTTGAGCAGCAACACGAGCTCGGGCAGCTTAAAGACAACGAGCCAGCCCATCAGCAGGTAGACCAGGCCGCTTACCCAGTGCGGTTGACGCTCACGCATAAAGCACTCGAGGGCGATGCCGATAATGGCGATGGCCCATACGGCAAAGAACAGCGCAGGGCCGCCGTCGTTTGCGAGCGTGATGAGGCAAAACGGCGTATAGCTGCCGGCTATGAGCAGGTAGATGCAGCTGTGGTCGATAATGCGGAACACGCGCTTGGCGCGCGCAGGCTGAATCGCGTGGTAGAGCGTGGAGGCAAGGTATTCGAGGATAATGCTGACGCCATAGACAATCGCCGCGGCCATGTGGGCCGGACCTCCGCCGCGCAGGGCGGCGAATACGATCAAGAGCACCAGACCCGCGATACCCAGCAGGCAGCCGACACCATGGGTGACGGAGTTCATGATCTCCTCGCCCACCGTGTAGTGTGGAACGGCCGCGGTCTTGGGTCGCGGCTTAGAACTGTCGCTCGAATCGGACATGCCGGTTACATCCTCCAACGTAAAGAGTTCTCAACACTATATCAAAGCGTCTGGGTACGTGCGAAATTTGCACCATATGTGACCCTTTGTTTACCCATTCTTTGCTTGTTGACGCATCAACGGCGAACGTCCATAATGCGCTTGCGTTAAATGTTGATGTATTAACATCTTATAGGAGAATACCGCATGACTCAAAACGCATGTTCCCATCGAAAGCTCAAGATAGCCGGCATTGTTGCACTGGTGGTTGTCGTTGCGCTGCTCGGATTTGCCGGCAACTTCCTGTTTGACTTCGCGCTGAATCCCCGCGCGCCGTACACCATGAAGATGATGCAGGATAGCAAGAACGACAAAGACGGTGAGCAGCCGGATGCCGAGGAAACCGAGGCGCGGGCGTGGTTTAAAGAGAATCGCGAGAGCAGCAGCCTCACCGCAGATGACGGAACCGAACTTGCCGCTTGGTATTTTGCCGCCTCGGAGAACACCCACGATTACGCCGTCTGCCTGCATGGATATACCAACGAGCCCATCGGCATGGCCCGATACGCCAAGCGCTTCCACGACCGCGGCATGAACGTGCTTGCGCCTGCCGCCCGCGCCCACGAGCGCTCCGGCGGCGACTATATCGGCATGGGCTGGCCCGAGCGCCTCGATATCGTCGCATGGATCGAGCAAATCGTTCAGGCTGACCCCGAGGCGCGCATCCTGGTCTTTGGCGAGTCGATGGGTGCAGCAACCGCTATGAACGTGGCGGGAGAATCTCTGCCCGCAAACGTGAAATGTATTATCGAGGACTGTGGTTATACGAGTGTTTGGGACGAGTTTTCTCTGCAGCTCAAGGACGTGTTCGGCCTGCCCAGCTTTCCCTTGCTCGATGTAGCAAACTTGGTGTGCAACGTGCGCGCGGGCTACGACTTTCATAAGGCGAGCAGTGTGGAGCAACTCAAACACGCGACGGTTCCCATGCTGTTTATCCACGGCGACCAGGACACCTTTGTGCCGTACGACATGCTCGACCAAAACTACGACGCGTGCGCCAGCAAAGTCAAGCAAAAGCTCACCATCCATGGCGCCACCCACGCCAAGAGCGCGCAAGTTGACCCCGAGCTCTACTGGAACACAGTCAACAACTTCCTCGACGAGTATTTTTAGGCAAAAAGCAACGTCTGGGGCTTTATCTGACCCCCTATTTTCGAAAGTATGCGGCAAAATCTGGAACTGCCGACCAGACCGCAGTTTTACCAACAATTTATCAGGGGTTTTGTTGCCAAAAAACGTCGTGTGCTCGGCGGTCTCGAAATTTGCCGCATACTTCCGAAAAGCCGCCCGTGAGCGCTGTGCCCACGGGCGGCTTTTGCTCTACTTGCGCCAGAAAAGCGCTTCATTTGTCCAATAACTAGGCGCTACTTGACCTCGATGAGCTCGTACTTGCTCGTGCCCAGGCCGATCTTCTCGGCGTGTGCGATACAGGCGCGCCAGTCGGTGTCGGGATGCGTGATGCAGAAGGGGTCCTTGGCCTGCTCGCCCTCCAGATGCTCGTGGTTGTGCTCCATCTTAGCCGCGCTATCGGTGAGCTCGGTGTTGGGCAGCGGCTCGGACGCCATGACGGCATCGGCACAGGCCTGGTCGATGGCGACCGGGTCGAAGCTCGCGAACATGCCGATATCGTTGACGATAGGCGTGTCGTTTTCGGGATGGCAATCGCAGTTGGGGCTAATATCCATGGCAAGCGAGATGTGGAAGCTCGGACGGCCGTCGACGACGGCCTTGGTGTACTCGGCGATCTTACAGTTGAGCACGTCGGCCGCGGCGTCATAGCCGGGCTTGATGCAGTCCTGGTTGCATGCCGCAATGCAGCGTCCGCAGCCCACGCAGCGATCGTGGTCGATGGCGGCCACGTGCACCGTGCGAGTAGCGCCGCTGGCAAGCTCGCGCTCGCGGGTGTCGTCAAACGAGATAGCGTTGTGCGCGCAGATCTTTTCGCAAGCACGGCAGCCAACGCAGTGCTCGGTCGAGACGTTCGGCTTGCCGGCGGCAT
>CAJLAN010000012.1 GCA_905204635.1 uncultured Collinsella sp.
GGCTGGTCCGCCGTTCGGTAGAACGGCGGAACCTACACAGCTTGTGCCAGCTTCTCGGCTCGCTCGGCGGCGGCGAGCGCCTCGATGACGGTGCCGAGCTGATCGCCCAGAAGGACGCCGTTGTAGGTGGAGTTGAAACCGATGCGGTGATCGGTCACGCGGTCCTGGGGCTGGTTGTAGGTACGGATCTTCTCGGAACGGTTGCCGTGGCCGATCTGGCTCTGGCGCTCGGCACCGAGCTCGGCCTGCTGCTTCTCGAGTTCCATCTCGTACAGACGGGCGCGCAGCATCTGCATGCAGACCTCGCGGTTCTGGATCTGGGAACGCTGCTCCTGCGACTGCACCACGGTGTTGGTGGGCAGGTGGGTGATGCGCACGGCGGAGTAGGTGGTGTTAACGCACTGACCGCCAGGGCCGGAGGCGCAGTAGGTGTCGATGCGCAGGTCGGACTGGTTGATCTGGACGTCGATCTCCTCGGCCTCGGGAAGTACGGCGACGGTAGCCGTGGAGGTCTGAATGCGGCCCTGGGACTCAGTCTTGGGAACGCGCTGGACGCGGTGCACGCCGGACTCGAACTTCATGACGGAGTAGACGCGGTCGCCCTCGACCTTGAACTCGATGGACTTAAAGCCACCGGCCTCGCTGGGGCTGGAATCGAGCACGGTAGTCTTCCAGCCGCGCGACTCGCAAAAGCGCTGGTACATCTTGTACAGATCGCCGGCGAAGATGGCCGCCTCGTCGCCACCGGCGGCGGAGCGGATCTCGACGATGGTGTTCTTGTCGTCGTTGGGGTCGCTCGGGATGAGCATGTACTTGATGTTTTCCTCGAGCTGGGGAAGCTTGGCCTCGTTTTCGGAGATGTCCATCTGGAGCATCTCCTTCTCATCGGCATCGGTGGTATCGTGCAGCATTTCCTTGGCAGCCTCGATGTCATCGAGCGCGCCGATGTACTCGCGCGAGGCGGCAATGAGGTCGGACTGGTGCGCGTACTCCTTGTTGAGACGCGTGAACTCCTTGATATCGGAGGCGACGGCCGGGTCGGAAAGCTTCTTCTCGAGCTCCTCGTAGGCCTTGATGATCTTTTCGAGCTTGTCGCGCATGACGGACTCCTTTATATGCGTGAAGGCGAAAATCGGCAGAATTGATGGGGCGCGGGGCGCCGCTGCGGGGGTAAGTCCAGCTAGAGCATGTCGATCTTCAGATACATGCGCATCCCTTCGCGTATGGGGTACATAGTTGCGGTCTAACCCATATATGATAGCGTGCGCAGGCAAACCTGCATATAACCCGCACGGAATCCGACAAAGGGACAGTCCCTTTGTCGGATTCTAAAGCGTATGGAGTAGGGCGATGAGGAAGCGAACACCCTGGAGGTAGGCGCGGCGGGTGATGCGCTCGTTGGTGCCGTGGACGCCTCGGTCGCACTCGTCATCATCGACCACAAAGGCCGAGAAGCGAATGCACTCAGGGCAAATGTGCTGGTAGTTGGCAGCGTCGGTCGCACCGATCACGGTCGAGGGCACAATTGCCACTGGCTCGAATGATCCGTTTTCCTCCATCCCCTTTGGATCACGGAAATAGCGGACGGCGATGGAGCGAACCGCCTCGAGACCGGGACCACCGATGCGCGGGGACGGCGAGGGTTCGGAGCTGCCGGGGCCCAGCTCCACTTCGACACGACCGGCAAGGTCCGCCCCGGCAACCGCCTCACGGCAGCGCGCCACAACGTCGGCCACGCTCGTGCCCTCGAGCATGCGGAAGTTAATGTTGGCCCACATATCCTGCGGCATTACGTTGGCGCCGGTGCTGCCACCCTCGATCTGCGTGGGCGCGCAGGTGGTCGTCACCAGCGGATAGAGCTTTTTGCTGGCGAGGCAATCGCGGACAATGGCATCCCCGTTGGCGGCAATTTCATCGGCCGTGTAGAGCCCCAACTCGACGAGTTGGGCGGCAAGCAAGTCGGTCACGCGCGTCGGCCACTCGATATCGCAGATTGCGGTGATGGCACGGCTGAGCACCTCGAGTGAAGTGCCCCCGTAGGGGTTGGAGGAATGCCCGCCCTCGCTACGCGTCCTCAACACGATATCGGCATAGCCCTTCTCCGCGAGGTCGGCGTGCATGAGCCAACCCTCGCCCGCGCTGTACTCGGCAGCCGGAACGATGCGGTAGTCGCCCTCGTCGATCAGGTACTCAAGCTCAATGCCGCGCTCCTCGAGCACGCGGCCGATGGCGTCTGCGCCGTACTGCGTAGTCTCCTCGTCCTGGCCAAAGGCCAGGAGCAGCGTGCGCTCGTGCTGCCAACCGTGCGCCAGCGCATACTCGACAGCCTCGAGAATGCCTGCGACCTGGTCTTTCATATCGATGGCGCCGCGACCCCAAATGTAGGTGTCGTCTACATGCCCGCTAAAGGGGGCGTACGTCCAGTCGTCCTCGGTACCCGGCACCACGGGGACCACGTCCATGTGACCCATGAGCACAACGGGCTTGAGTGCGGGGTCGGAGCCGGAAAGCGTCACCAGCAACGAATGATCGATGAGCTCGACCTTACCCGCTGTAAATACGTGCGGCCAGGCCCGCTGCATATAGGCGCGCAGGTCGTCGAACGGCTGCCAGTCCACTGCCTCGGCATCCATGCTCGAAATGGTCGGAAACGACAGCACACGGCCTAGGCGCTCGCATGCGCCGGCCTCGTCTATACCGGCAAAATCTTCCTCATGCGCAAAGAAGCGCCAAACCTCGGCCATGACATCCTTTCGATTGTGATGACGAGGGCCGCCCCACCGGAGCGGCCCTGCCACGTAAGCGTTTGCGGTCGGCTATTTGTCCTCGAGATAACGCGAGAGGAACTCGCGGGTACGCTGGTGCTTGGGGTTGCCAAAGAGCTCCGCCGGCGCGGCGTCCTCGAGGACCACGCCCTTGTCCATAAAGACCACGCGGTCGGACACCGTGCGGGCAAAGGCCATCTCGTGCGTGACGACGACCATGGTCATGCCGTCGGCAGCGAGCTTGCGCATGACCTCGAGCACCTCTCCCACGATCTCGGGGTCGAGTGCGGAGGTCGGCTCGTCGAACAGCATGATCTGCGGATTCATGCATAGGGCACGAGCGATGGCAACGCGCTGCTTTTGGCCGCCGGACAGGCGACCCACGGCGGCGTGCGCGAACTTCTCGAGCCCCACGCTCGTCAGATGCTCCATCGCGACCTTCTCGGCCTCGGCCTTGCTCATCTTTTTGAGCGTGACGGGCGCGAGCGTGCAGTTGTCGAGCACGTCCATGTTGTTGAACAGGTTAAAGCCCTGGAACACCATGCCGATGTCCTCACGCAGCTTGTTGATGTTGCAGCGCTCGGCCGTGAGGTCCTGGCCGTGGAACCAGATGTGGCCCGCGTCCGGGGTCTCGAGCAGGTTGAGGCAGCGCAGGAAGGTCGACTTGCCCGAACCCGAGGCGCCGATAATGGTGACGACCTCGCCGGGGTTAACGGACAGGTCGATGCCCTTGAGCACCTCGAGCGAGCCGAAGCTCTTGCGCAGGCCCTCGACGCGGATGAGCGGCTCATTGGTCTGTGCGGCGGCCGCGGTGCCGGTAGTGGCGGTATCTGCCATGATGATTCTCCTCGTCTTGAGCCTAGTTGGAGCTGGGCAGCGTGACCGGAGCCTCGGCGCCAAGCTTTTTGCCAAAGGCCTCGAGCAGGCGGCTCGCCACGAGCGTCAGGATCAGGTAGACCACGAGCGCCACGCAGTAGACCTCCATCTGGCGGTAGTACACGCCGGCGACGGTGGTGGTGGCGTACATGAGGTCAAACACGCCGATGACCGAGAGCACCGACGAATCCTTGATGTTGATGATGAGCTCGTTGGTGAGCGCCGGAATCGCGTTTTTAATGCCCTGGGGGAACACGACTTTGCGCATAGCTTGCCACTGCGACAGGCCCAGCGAGCGTGCTGCCTCGGCCTGGCCGGGATCGATGGACTCGATGCCGCCGCGCAGGACCTCCATCATGTAGGCGGTGGAGTTGAGCGAGATGGTGACGAGGCCGGCGGTGAAGGTGCTCCAGATCTGGTTGGCCTGGGCGGTCTCGAAGCCCATGCCGCGCAAAACGGTGAAGCCCGCGTAATAGATGAGCAGGCCCTGGACCATCATGGGCGTGCCGCGCACGATGGTGGAGTAGACGGTCGCAAAGCCGCGGCCGATACTCTTAAAGAAGCGCACCAGGTCGTTATCCACGCGGTCGAACGTCTGAATGCGTAGGAACACGAAGAGCAGCGCCAGGAAGAATGCGATGACGGTGCCGAAGGTGGCAAGCGCGATGGTGATCTCGATACCGCGAATGAAGAAGTCCCCGCTCTTGTAGGTCATGTAGACCAGGCTCGACAAAAAGTCGCTGGGGTTGGAATCCGAGACAATGCTCACCTGCACCAGGTCGATAAACGACATGACGCAGCGGTCGATAAAGAAAACTGCCGCGATGGCGACCACGACGTAGCTGCCCAGGCGTGCGCCACGACGGCAGCGCTCGGATGCGAACGGCGACTTTTCGCGATAGTCGTTCCAGTGCATGAGCTTGGTGACCAGCGCCGCCGCCGACACGACGAGCCAGGCCCAAAGGATTGCCCAGAGGCAGTCTTGGAACACGCCCGTAGGCGCCAAGAAACTCATCGGCGTGGGGTTGCGCTGGCTAAACGCCAGGCCGAGCGCCGCGATGACGCTCGTGCCCAGGTATACATAACGGTGGTCGGCCTTGATAAAGGAGGCCAGGCGATTGATGGTTTTCATGCTGCCTCCCTATGCCGGCTGACGGTCGAGGCACGCGTCCCACATTTGGTCGCGCTCCTCTTGGCTAATGCCCTTGAGTGTCTTGTCGATGAGCTTAAGCAGCTTGTCCGAGCCCTTGCGGCAGCCGACGTTTGCCGTGACTTCCTGCTTAAAGCCCTCGCCCTCGGCAAATCGAATCGGCACGATACCCGGGTTTTGGGCCATATAGCCCTTCTCGTTCTCGGTATTGTAGGTCACGGCGTCGCAGGTGCCCTGCAGCAGGTTCGAAAACACCGTGGGGACCGAATCGACCGGGTTCTTGTGGACAACGCCCGGGATCTCGTCGATGACGGTATCGAGCATGGTGTCCTTTTGGCCGAGGACCGTTGCGCCGCTAAAGTCGCTGAGCTTGGTCGCATTTTGGTAGGGCGAGCCCTCTTTTACGAACAGGCCAAAGTAGCCAATGAAGTACGGGTCGGAAAAGCCGACGGACTCCTCGCGCTCGGGCGTGGCGCTCATGCCGGCAATGATGAGGTCGATCTGGCCGTTGTTGAGCGAATCGATAAGACCCGAGAAGCCCTGCTTGACGGCGACGGGCTCGCCACCGAGGGCCTTGCAGACGATCTTGGCGATCTGCACGTCGTAACCATCGGCATAGGCGCCCTGCACGTTGTCGATGGGGATAGTGTACTTGCTGGCTTCGGAGACCTGCCAGTTGTACGGGGCGTAGGCCGCCTCCATGCCGATGCGGATCTTGTCCTTGCCGATCACGGAATCGGACAGGTCGTCGCGACCGCCGCCCGTCGTGGGCTGGGCCACTTCCAGCGTGGAGGGGCGCTGGCAACCGGCAAGTGCGCCGGCGACGACGGAAGCGCTCGCAGCAAACGCACTGCCTAAGAAGATACGACGGCTGCACACCGGCTGTGGATGCGCGTCGCGTTGATGGGGAGAATGCATAATCTGCCTTCCCTGTTGAATCGTATGCTGACGACTTAACAGGATATACGCCAGCAACTAGCAGCGCAGCACAAGCTCGAAAAATTAATAGACACGCGGTAGTCATTGGGGACGCCGATGTTTTGGCAATGCCGGCGAGCGACGTCCAGAGCGAACAAGTGGCATGAAAAAGGCAAGGCATGACCAGAAGGTCTATGCCTTGCCTTTTGAATGACAACTTGTCGCTCTGGACGACGCGCAGCATCGACCGAGCGGCGGAACCTCTAGAGCAAGGTAACGCTAAAACTGCGCTTGTCCGTCTCGCCCGGGGCCAGGGTGATGGTGTTGACCTTGTGCTCAAAGACATCGTCCTCGGTGTCCATGGTGGTATGACCGGTCCAGGGCTCGAGCGCCACAAACGGAGCGTCGTTGGCGGCAGACCACACGCCAATGTACTTAAAGCCCTCAAAGTCGATCTTGACGCCGTGGCCCGACTTGCGGCCGCGCAGCGTGAGCGTGGAGCCCGGAGTATCGGTGAACATGATGGCATCGTTATCGAAACTGCGGTGCGTGATGGGCAGCACGTCCGAGTTGTCGGGAGCCTTATAGCTGCCCTCAAACGTCATAAGACCGTCGGGCGTGATGATGGGAGCCTCGTTCGTCCAAGCCTCGGTAAACGCCAGCTCGTAATCCTCGAACGCCTCGTCCTCGGCACCGGGGGCGGGCACGTTAAATGCGGGGTGGCCGCCCACCGAGAACGGCAGGTCCACATCGCCGGTATTGGTGACGGCAAAGGTCTGCGTGAGGGTGGCGTCGCCGGTCAGGGCATAGGTCATGTTGAGCTTAAAGTGGAACGGAAAGGCCTTGAGCGACTCGGGCGTATCGGTGATCTCGTAAGTTACCGAGGAGCCGTCCTCCGAAACCTCGACCAGCTCGTGCTCGACGATGCGCGCGAGTCCGTGGCGGGGCATCTCGCAGGTGCCGGCCGCAGACGCTGCCGTGTTGTTGCGCAGCGAACCCACAATGGGGAACAGGATGGGCGCATGCTTGCCCCAAAAGGCGGGGTCGCCCTGCCACAGATACTCGTTGCCGTTGAGGGCAAGGCTCGTGAGCTGAGCGCCCATGGAATCGATGGCCGCGGTGAGGCTGCCGCGCTTGATGGTAGTGACGGTAGACATGCTACTTCCTCCAAAAGTAAACAATAGTGTCGAGGGCTATTGTCCCACTCTTGGCGGCGGGACGGGACGGCAGGCGATTATTGAGTAGCCATAGCGGAATGAGCGGCGAGCGCCTACTGGGTATCCACGTAAAGGTCGAACCCGCCCTGCGGTGTAGTGTCGACCGTGTCGGGCGCCTGTGAGTTAAAGTTCACGGGGACCATGCGCTTTGAGGCGCGGAAGCGCGTGCCGTCGGTGGCGACGGGCGGTTCATCGACGGTGAGCTCGTAGTCTCCGGGCTTGAGCTCGATGCCGTCACCAGCGGAATTGACGTATTGATACTCGTCAATTGTCTGCCCTTTGAGCGTGCGCCCCACGATATGGATGAGCATTTGGCTGTCGCCGCGCGCGGTGTCCCACGTCGCGCCGTCCTTGACCTCGACCGACACATGTACCGAGCGCGTGCGGCTGAGCGATTGCTCGACAGACATCTCGACCTTGGCGGCGTCTTTTCGCTGTTGTTCGACATGGCTCCAGACGTTTCCAATTACCGAGCATGCGATAACGCCGGCCATAAAGGCGATAAGGATGGGGCCGAGCGGCGAGCAACGTCCTGCATCTTCCTCGCGAGACAGATTGGGGCGACGTGTGGGTGCGGGCGCCTGGGCACCCTGCGAGGGCACGTCGAGAATGCTGAAGGATGCCGTGCTGTCGGGGTCGATAGTGTGACGCGGCTGCGGGGTCTTTGCCGGCGAGATCGACATGTCGGCTGGCTCGCCGAGCGTGGCCGTAGCGTCGGCCTTGGCCTCGTCTGCCTCGGCCTGGGCCCAAGCTTGTTCGAAGGTCAGGGGCTCGACGGGGTCGAGGGCGGCGTCCGAGTCGGCGGCGACGTCGTTGCCGGTCTCGTCCTCGTCGCTCGACACGCCACGCGGCGTAGGCTCGTCCCACTCCTCATCCGGAGCTTCGCCCTCGCTATACCACCATTCAAAGTTATCGATATCCATACGGGGCGCCCCTTAGGCCTCGCAAATAAACACTCGCTAGTTTTATACCCCCAGACGACACCGAAGCTCACCCGCGCCGGACACAAAAACCGTCACAACATTCGACGCTTTTCCTCGATTTCGAGATTTTCGCCGAATGTTGTGACGGTTTGGGCGACTGGCCGGCAGCGCAATGCGACAAAGGGACTGTCTCTTTGTCACATTCTGTTAGAGTTGCAGGGATTGAATCCCGCTTATTCATGCGACATTGGAGTGACAACCTTGACCGCCGCAACCACGCCTAAAAGTAAGTCAACCGCCGCCGCGCTCTCCCCTGCGCGCACCAAGCTCTGCCTGGCGCTGCTCGTGCTGTTGGGATTCTCGCTCGGCTGCTCCGAGTTCGTGGTCATCGGCATCGAAAGCGACCTGGCGACGGAACTCGGCGTATCGCTTGCCACCGCAGGCCAACTTATTAGCGTGTTCGCACTGATCTACGCTATCGCGACGCCGGTGCTCGCGCTCAGCACGGGACGTTTTCGCCGCTACCAGCTGCTCGTGTGCTATAGCATCGTCTTTGTGCTCGGCAACCTGGTCATGGCGTTGGCGCCCAACTTCCAGGTGCTCTTTATCTCGCGCATTGTCCTGGGCTCCGTCTCGGGCGCACTGCTCGCCGTGGGCGTGACGTACATCCCTGAGCTTCTGTCCCCGCAGCAAACTTCGCTTGCCATCTCGGTGGTGTACGGCGCGTTTTCCGTGGCGATGGTCTTTGTCACTTCGATCGGTAAGTTTGTGGCCGACACGCTCGATTGGCACGTGGCCATGTACGGCACGCTAACCTTTGCCGTTTTGATCTGTGGAGCGCTCGTGGCGTCTATGCCGCGCGCCGGACAAACCGACGAGCCCGCCACCTTTCGCGAGCAGGCGGGTCTGCTACGCGAGCCGAGCATCATCACCGGCATGCTCATCTTTTTGTTTGGCGTGGGCTCGGTCTATGTGTTCTACGGCTACGTGACGCCTTATCTTGAGCAGGTGCTGGGCATGGGCACGGTCGAAGCCAGTACCACGCTTATGGCCTACGGCGTGTTCTGCCTGATCTCGAACATCCTGGGCGGATGGATCGATGCGCGCTTTGGCATGAAGGCGCTGCTTGTGACGTTTGTGCTGCAGGCTGCGGCGTTACTCGGGCTGTTTGCTTTGGGCGGCACCATGCCGCTCGCGCTGGTCTTTGTCTTTAGCTTGGCGCTGCTCATGTACCTGTTCTCGGTGTCGTGCATCACACACTTTATGGATGTGGCACGCAGCCGCCACCCCAAGTCGATGGTACTCGCAAGTTCGGTTGAGCCCATGGCGTTTAACGTCGGCATCTCGTTTGGCACCGCAGTGGGCGGCGCCGTGGTAAGCGGAGTTGGCATTGCCTACGTTGGCGCGGTCGGTGCCGTGTTCTCGCTTGTGGCCTGGGCGCTCACGCTGGTGACGATTAAGTTGGCTCGCTGGGAGCGCAAGCGGGCGAGGGCGCAGGCGTAGATGCGATACTCGAGCTCGATGATGGCGATCGAAAGGAAACCGCATATGCAACGTGTACTGTTTATCTGCCATGGGAATATCTGCCGCTCGACGATGGCTGAGTCGGTGTTTGCCGAGCTCGTGCGCCGCGCTGGGCGCGAGGGCGAGTTTGTCATTGATTCCGCGGCGACCTCGACCGAGGAGATTGGCAACCCGCCGCACCATGGCACGCTCGCCAAGCTGCGCGAGGTCGGGATTCCCGTCGTCGCACATCGCGCGCGCCAGGTGCGACGCGCGGAGTATGGCGACTGGGACCACATTGTCTATATGGACGACGAAAACGCCCGCGGCCTGTACCGCATCTTTGGCGACGACCCCGACGGCAAGATCTCGCGCCTGCTCGATTGGACCGATCGCCCCGGCGACGTGGCCGATCCCTGGTACACCGGCAACTTCGATGCCACCTACCGCGATGTGCTCGCCGGCTGCACGGCCATGCTCGAGCAGTTATAGGCAAGCGAGCACGCGGACGCACGTGCCACGCCATCGGCATAAAACGAGCGTGGATTTTCTCCCACTTTGAGCGCTCGAGTGCGCTCTAAACGGGAGAAAATCCACGCTCATGAATGTGACAAAGGGACTGCCCCTTTGCCACATCCGGGACTGGCCCTAGACCGGCTTGACCTCCAGCTTTATCCCCTCGGCGCAGGAGTCGCCCAAAACATCCGAAAGGGCCCAGGTCGCATATAGCGGCAAATAGAGAACCGCTCCGTTGCGCTCAACGTTGCCTCTCGAGAAAACAATCCCGAGCCTTACGCCATATTCAGCCGTATCAAGCACATGACCGAGCGCAGCGTGCGCGTGGTAATAGGAGCCCGATTTAACCTCGATCGGAACAGCCGTCCCATCCGGTCCATCGACCACAAAGTCCACTTCGCCGCGCTTTTTTGTCTGATAGTAGTAAAGCTGGCGATTTTGGGCAGCTAGCTGCTGGGCCACCACGTTTTCGTAAATGCCGCCCAGATTGGGCTCTTTGCTATCAAGATACGCCGCTTGGGCGACTCCAACGGGGTAGCGCGCCATCAACATGCCCGTATCCGATTGATATAGCTTGAACTGCGATGGCCGTGCCGTCTTGAGCAGGGGCGATTTTGGCTCGGTTACGATATCGGCTTTGAGAGCAACGCCGGCATCGACAAGCCATACAAAATCTCGCTGATACTTCTCGTAGTGAGCCTTGGGGTCAATGGAATTGAGCACGAAGCGCTTGTTTTCGCCCTCGAGCATAATAGGGAGCTGATCGTAGATGCTCTGCACCTGCAGGGCTCGCCCGCTTGCATACTTGGAGATATCCCGCCGGTACTGTTCGTTGAGCTCTGACTGCAGCTGACGAACAGAGGCAAGGTCGCCCTGCGTGTCAAGGAAACGCTGCACGACCTCCGGCATTCCGCCGACAACGGTATAGGTCCTGAAGTTTGCCATCATCGCGTCATGAATGTAATCAGGAATGGGCCTCTCGCTGATACACGCGTCACGTATCGTTTGGCGAGCCCCCTCGCTCACCCCGGTTGCCCAGCAAAACTCCTCAAAATCGAGCGGGAACATCCTAAGCTCGTGGACATACCCCACGGGATAGGACCTGACGCCCTTGAACTGGGTCCCGAGCATTGACCCCGAAAACGCCCAGCGGCACCTCCCGTCCTCTACAAGGAACTTTGCCATCGTCATGATGTCGGGGGCCTCTTGGACCTCATCGATAAACACGAGCGTTTTGCCTGGTGCAATCGACTTTCCCGAAAGAAGCGTCACCCTGCTGATGAAATCATCGGCATTCCGCGCCTCGAGAAGAGCATCTTTTGCCTGGCGATTTTCCATGAGATTGAGCTCGATGTAGGTTGCATGGCTGGCTTTGCCAAATGCGCGAATCGAATAGCTTTTGCCGATCTGGCGAGAACCCGTGATGAATAAGGCCTTTTGCTCGGCAGACTTCAGCCAACGCTCCAGCTCTGCCGCTATTTTCCTGCGCAGCATAGGCTCTCCCCTCAGTGTCATCAAATGAAATGCAAAGTTTTATGCGCTTAATTATCGATGAAATGTAGGATTTTTAGAACCTAAAATCGGATGAAATGCAGAGATTTAGGATTATAAGCAAAAAGAAGGGGCAGCCCCGGCGAATGTGACAAAGGGACTGTCCCTTTGTCACATTGCGCTCGACTACTCGTCGACGATCTCGGCAAGCCAGACGTTCAGCGTATCGACCTCGGGGCAGCAGAACTTTGCCGTACCGGGCTCGTTGCCAGGCACGGTTCCGCCATAGCGCAGGATATCGATATAGGGAAAGCCCACATGGCAGGCCATGGCACACATCTTGCCGCGGTCTCGGTCGAAGTCAAAAACGTCGCCCGGCTTGTGACCATGGTGGCAGCGGCACGCACCCAGCTGGTCCACGCAGCTCACGCGGATGCGCGGACGCTTGCCCCGCGGCGCGCCGAGCGGCTTGTTCTCGCCCGCAGGCTTGGCGCCGCCCTCGCCAGCATTACTCATGGTCAATCACATCCAGGCAGGCCTCGATGGGAAGGCCAGCCGACTTGTCCTCTTGGTCGGCATTGCGCTCGATAAGCTCAGCCACCACGCGCATGGCATCGGACGTCGCGCGCTGCAGGCTCCAACCGGCCATAACGCGGCCGACGAGCACCGCCGAGAACGTGTCGCCCGTGCCCGGGAAATAGACCGGAATGAGCTCAAAGGGAATCGTGAAGTACTCCCCCGCCACATGGTCGTAACCGATAACCGCGTTCGTGCCATTGACCACGGCGCTCGTAATGACCACCGACTTGGCACCCAGCTCGCGCACGGCGTCCACAAGGGCGCGGGCCTCGTCGGGCGTGAGTTGCTCGGCGATAGGCGTATCGGTGAGCAGGCATGCCTCGGTATAGTTGGGCACCGCGTAGTCTGCGCACTCCAGCAGATGCCGCATAAGGCCAATCGTGGACTCGGGCACGCCCGCATAGAGCTTGCCGTTGTCGCCCATGATGGGATCGACGAACACCTTGGTGCCCTTTTGCGCGCGGCGGTGGCAAAAGTCCGAGATGATACGCGTCTCTTCCTCGGTCACGATAAAGCCGGTCGAGATGGCGTCGAACTCAAAGCCGAGCTCATCCCAGATAGCGAGGCTTTGACGCACGTACTCGGTGGTGTCGTGGATGTAGAACTTGGGGTAGTTGAGCGTATCGGAAACGAGCGCCGTCGGCAGGTTATGGATACGGTAGCCCATGTGCGACAGCACCGGCAGCATGGCGGAAAGCGCGACCTTGCCGTAGCCGCACATATCGTTGATCAGCAGCAGCTGAGTGTTCTTCATGAGAGTCCCCCCTTAGTTCGGGCGCGGCACAGCAGCGCCACAGTGCGACTAAGTGTAGCGCAGGGGACGTTGTGAGCGGAGTCGAGCAGCGCGAAGGGTAAATTGTTGCGGAAAGGTTACGGAAAATGATCCCTTTTCCTCCGTCCCCAAGGGATCACATGCACCAAAGCGGACCGTGGCGGAATCACAGATTGCCGCTTAGGAACGCTTGCAGCGTCGAGCCGTTACGCGGTTTGGTAAAACCGCGTAACCACTAGTTTGGTACCTTGACATTCATTTCTCATGCTCCTAGATTGGTTAGGCACAAAACAATTCCACTACCTAACTAAAGAAAGGAGCAACACTAATTCATGTGCGATGAACTTCTTAACCTTTGTTCGCACGAGCCCGGCGGCGACCCGTCACAGTCGGCGGATGTACCCGAAGCGGTTAGCTCGGAAGACAAGCTTGCCAAGCGCATCCTGAGCGGCCTGGGTTTTTGCGGCCATTACATGCATTTTCATGGCGGAGGCGTGTCCGGCAAGGCGCCCATCATTTGCCTGCTGGCCAAGCAGCCCGGCGGCGAGATGTCGCAGCAGGAACTCGGCATGCACTTTGACCTCAAGCCGGGGTCGCTTTCCGAGATCCTGTCCAAGCTCGAGGTCAACGGCCTCATTGAGCGCAGCCGTAACCCCAAAGATCGACGGCAACTCACCATTCGCCTGACCGAAACCGGCCGAGAAAACGCCCGCATCGACCAGGCGGCCCGCATCCGCTTTAGAGAGCGGGCCTTTAGTGCCCTCACCCACGACGAGCGCGAAGACCTCGCCGAAATGCTCGATAAAATCCGTGTAACCTGGGAGGAACTGGATGATTAAAACCCTCATGGGCAGCATCCGCGACTATATGAAAGTCACCGTTGCCACGCCGCTGCTCGTGCTTGGCGAGGTGCTCTGCGAAATGCTGATTCCATTTATCACCGCCAACCTGATCGACGCCATCAAAGACGGCGCCACCGTAGCCGAGATGCTTCCCACCGCAGGCTTTTTGGTGCTCATCGCGCTGACGTCGCTTGCTTTTGGCGCCGCTGCCGGCGTCACCTGCAGCCATGCGAGTTGCGGCTTTGCCAAGAACCTGCGTCACGACCTGTTCTACAAGATCCAGACGTTCAGCTTTGCCAACATCGATGAGTTCTCGAGCTCCTCGCTCGTCACGCGTCTGACCACTGACATCAACAACGTTCAACAGGCCTTTATGATGATCATCCGTATCGCCGTGCGCGCGCCGCTGGTCTTGATCTTCGCCTTTACCATGGCATTTATCATGGGCGGCAGCGTCGCCATGGTCTACCTGGTCATCATTCCGCTGCTGGGCTTTGGACTGTTCTTTATCATCTTTAAGGTACGCCCCATCTTCTCGCGCGTGTTCCACAAGTACGACGCCCTTAACGAGTCCGTCGAGGAAAACGTCACCGGCATGCGCGTGGTCAAGAGCTACGTGCGCGAAGACTTTGAGAAGGAGAAGTTCGCCACCGCCGCGCACGACGTCCAGATGGACTTCACCCGCGCCGAGAAGCTGCTCGCCTTTAACAACCCCATGATGAACATCTGCGTCAACGGCGCATTTGTCATCATCATCTACCTGGGATCCAAGCTCATCATCACGAGCCAGGGCACGCTGTTCGACGTGGGCCAGCTCTCCTCGATCTTTACCTATGGCTTCGCGATCCTCATGAGCCTGATGCAGCTGTCGATGATCTTTGTCATGGTGACCATGGCCGACGAATCGGCGCACCGCATTACCGAGGTGCTGGCCGCCGAGCCCACGATCGCCGATCCCGCCGAGCCCGTGCTCGAGGTTGCCGACGGTTCCATCGACTTTGACCACGTGAGCTTTAAGTATTCCGCGCATGCGAAGCGCCAGGCGCTCGACGATATCGACCTGCACATTAAGAGCGGCGAGACCATCGGTATCATCGGCGGTACCGGCTCGGCCAAGTCCACGCTTGTAAACCTCATCGCCCGTCTGTACGACGCCACCGAAGGCACCGTGCGCGTGGGCGGCATGGACGTACGCGACTACGACCTGGACGCGCTGCGCCACCAAGTGGCCATGGTGCTGCAGAAAAACGTGCTGTTTAGCGGCACCATTGCCGAGAACCTGCGCTGGGGCGACCCGAACGCCACCGACGAGGAAGTCCGCGAGGCGGCACATCTGGCCTGCGCCGACGAGTTTGTCGATGGCTTCCCCAAGGGCTATGACACCTGGATCGAACAGGGCGGCTCCAATGTTTCCGGCGGTCAGAAGCAGCGCCTGTGCATTGCGCGTGCCCTGCTGCGTCGCCCCAAGATCTTAATCCTGGACGACTCCACCAGCGCTGTCGACACCAAGACCGACGCCAAGATTCGCGCAGGGTTGGCAAGCTATCTGCCCAACACGACCAAGCTCATCATCGCCCAGCGCATCAGCTCCGTGCAGGACGCAGACCGCATCATCGTCATGGAGGGTGGCTGTATCGCGCAGATCGGCAACCATGACGAGCTGCTCAAGACGAGCGAGATCTACCGCGAGACCTTTACCTCGCAAAACAAGATGTCTGCCGAGGGCGAAGGGGCCGTCGAGGCCGACACCGAGGCATCCGCAACACAAGCTCAGACCCAGGAAGGAGGCGAGGCACATGAGTAAGGCAACGACCGCCGAGCGCGCGCTCAACCGCAAGGGTGGCACCATGTCGCGCCTCATCAAGACGCTCTTTGGCTTCTACCCCGTGCTTTTGCCCCTCGTCGTCGTCGGCGTGGTGCTCTGCGCCATCATCAACTCCATCGGCGCGACCTTCCTTCAGAGCGCTCTGCAGATTATTAGCGAATCGTGGCAGTCGGGCGATTGGGAAGCCGCACAGCCCAAGATCGCACAGCTCGTGACCACCCTCGCCTGCATCTACGGCGTCGGCATCCTGTCTTCGCTCTTCTGGAACCGCGCCATGGCCATCGTCACGCAGGGCTCGCTCGAGAAGCTGCGCGAGAAGATGGTCAACCG
>CAJLAN010000013.1 GCA_905204635.1 uncultured Collinsella sp.
ATGTTTGAGCATGGAATGATATGTGTGAGAGGCGGGCGGGAGGGATAGGAGCGCCCCTAGGCTACGCCGCTGGAGCCGAAGCCTCCGTTGCCTCGGTCGGTTTTGTCTAGTTCTTCTACTTCTACGAGGTTGACGGTGGGGACTTCTTGGATGACCAATTGGGCGATTCGGTCGCCCTTGTTGATCTGAATGTCGTTGGTGGAATCCAGGTTGATGAGGATGACTTTGAGTTCTCCTCGGTAGTGGGCGTCGATGAGGCCCGGCGTGTTGACTATAGACAGGCCCTGCTTGATGGCCAAGCCGCTGCGGGGCTGGACGAAGCCGGCGTAGCCATCGGGCAGGGCGATAGCCAGCCCAGTAGAGACCAGACGACGTTCGAAGGGCTTCAGGACGCAGTCCTCGTTGGAGCGCAGATCCAAGCCGGCATCGGTGGGATGGGCGTATTTGGGAAGCTCGACGGTGGGGTCGAGACGCTTTATGTTGACGGTAATGTTGGACATGGAATCACCTTAGCTTGTCGAGCTCTTGCAGAAACTCATCGACGTCTTTGAAATCGCGGTAGACCGAGGCAAAGCGGATGTACGCCACCTTGTCGATCTTGGCCAAGCGCTTGAGCACCATGTCACCCAACTCATGCGACGTGACGGCCGTCAGCGTGCGAGAGCGCAGCTCGACCTCGATGTCGTCGATAATCTCATTGAGCTTCTTAGTGTCGATATCGCGTTTGATAGTGGCGCGCATCAAGCCGACGAGCAGCTTATTGCGATCGAACCGCTGCTTGGTTCCGTCTGACTTAATGACCTCGATTGGGTCTTCGCATCGCTCAAACGTTGTAAAGCGATAGTTACACGAGCAACATTCGCGACGGCGCTTAATGGTGTTATTTGACTCCTGCATACGGGAATCAACGACGCGGGTATGTGCCTTGCCACATTTGGGACAGCGCATGGTACCTCCTCTTAAACGATAACAAGGGTACCATGCGCAGCGCGATAATGATTACGAACGAGCAGGAACCTTAAGATGCGCACCGGCGGCGAGCGAACCATGCTCCAGATGATTGACGTTACGGATCATGTCGGAAGTCTCTTGCGTGGAAAGGCCTTCGATAGGATATTCCTCGGCAAGCGACCAAAGAGAATCACCAGGCTGAACGCGAATAGTCTCGTAGGTAACGTTGGAAACGGACTCGGCATACGCGGCGTGACGAGCGCTAAAGACCGACGTAGCGAGGACAACGAAGAGCGTAAGCGCAACGGCAACGGCGACAATCGTCGGAACCTTCAGGGCAACGCGGGCCGGCGCAACTACAGCCTGCTGATTGCGAGCAGGCTTTACGGTCAAAGGCTGAAAGCCGGAGCGGCCACCCTGAACAACCGTAAAAGTGGGTTCTGCAGGCGTCTCGAGTTTAAGGGCAAGGTTTCCCTGGACCATATTCGTTGCGTTCATCATGTTCTCCTCTCGCGTGTTTTGCTGAGAACAGTTTTATCAAGCCGCGCGGACAAAAATGTCTAGCGCGAGAACGAATGTTCGGTTATTATTATCTTCGAACAGTTGTTCCTGTCAAGCAAAATTCGAACATTTGTTTGACATGGGTAGAGAGGATGCCCTGATGGCTCGCAAAATTACCAAGCGTCAGCAGCAAATTTACGACTTCATCAAGGAATATCAGCAGGAGAAGGGTTATCCGCCCAGTGTGCGCGAGATGGCATCTGCCGTGGGCCTTTCCTCCCCCAGCACCGTGCACGCCCATCTATCTGCCCTGGAGGCGCGCGGGCTACTCAAGCGCGATGCCACCAAACCGCGCGCTCTGGAACTCTTTAACGAGGACGGTTCCTCTGTCTCAATTTCTAAATCTGACGAGACCACCGCACCTCGCGGAACGGTCTCACTACCGCTCGTTGGTCGCGTCGCGGCTGGGATTCCCATTCTGGCCGAGCAGAATATCGAAGACACATTTACTATCCCGACCGAAATCGCCACTGATCAGGGTTCCTTTATCCTTGAGGTGCATGGGAGCTCAATGATCAATGTCGGTATCTTCAATGGCGATTACATCATCGTCCGTGAACAAAAGAGTGCCATGAACGGCGAAATTGTCGTGGCTATGATTGATGGTTCAGCGACCGTCAAGACGTTCTACAAGGAGCAGGGACGCGTACGCCTGCAGCCTGAGAATGACACCATGGAGCCTATCTATGCAACGAATCCCGTTATCTTGGGCAAAGTCGTCGGCTTGATGCGCCGGTTCTCGTAATGCAAAAACGCATCACCATCTTTGATACCGTCCGCGGGCTTACGATGATTTCAATGGCAGGTTTTCACGCTTGCTACGATCTTGCCTACCTGTACGACTGGGATATGCCCTGGTTTACCCAGACTGTCTTTCAAGACATCTGGCGCGCCAGCATCAGCTGGGTATTTTTGTTTATCGCGGGTTGGATGTGCACCCTTTCGCGCAACAATATCAAACGTGCCGCCAAATACGCCTTAGCAGCACTCGTCGTCTGGTTGGCAACAACACTTGTCTCAGTTGACGATTCTGTTAATTTTGGCATCATCTACTGCATGGCCGCATGTACCGGCATCGTGGCGTTGACCGATCCCGTCCTTAAGAAGATATCGGCGAGATGGGGCATGTCCCTATGCCTTTTGTTGTTTGCCCTCACCTGGAGCATCCCCAAAACGATCTACCCTGTCCCCTACCTGGCGTGGCTGGGATTTCCGAGCCCTGGGTTTGTCTCAGGTGATTACTACCCCATCATCCCGTTTTTCTTTATGTATCTTGCAGGATACTTCGCCGCACACATAGCGAAGGGAATCGATAAGACCGTCCCTAGCTGGGCCTACGCCAATCCCATCCCGGAGCTCGCCAGCCTTGGACGTCACGCACTCCCCTTTTATCTACTGCATCAGCCCATTATTCTGGGCTTTTTGGAGCTCGTCTACTCGGTGCGATAACGCTTGAGCCGCGGCGCGATACGAGCCGGCAGCTTCGCAACAATACGAACGCCGCCCTCAAGATATTCCTCGTGCAAAAGGGTTCCCTGTTCATGCACCAGCGTGATGAGGGCGCCCTCGCGATACGGGATTTCAGCGGAGAGCAACACATCGGTGGCAGCCGCCTCGCGAGCAATACGGTCGACGAGATCGTCGAGTCCCTCGCCCGTCTGGGCCGAGAACAGCACGGCCTCGGGATAGCGACGACGGAAACTCAATCGATCAACGCTATCGAGAAGATCGATTTTATTGAACACCGTAAGCGTCAAACGCTCGCCGGCACCGATCTCGTCAAGAACGCGATCGACTGCCTCGAGCTGGCGCTCGTAGTCCTCGTCAGAGGCATCCACAACTTTAAGGATCAGATCGGCACCAAGAACCTCAGACAGCGTGGACTTAAAGGCATCAACGAGACCATGCGGTAGCTTTTGAATAAAGCCAACAGTATCGGTAATCGTCATGCCACGACCGCCGGGCAGGCGATACGAACGCGTCGTCGGGTCGAGCGTAGCAAACAGCTTGTCCTGCGAAAGCACCGTAGATCCGGTCAGACGATTGAGCAACGACGATTTACCCGCATTGGTATAACCGGCTAACGCGACGCGAAACGCCGGTGACTCAATGCGGCTCTTGGATTGAACATCGCGGCGCTGTTCAACCTGCTTAAGCTCGCGACGAAGCGCGGCAATCTTGTTGCGAATCAAACGTCGGTCAACCTCGAGCTGGCTTTCGCCCTGGCCAAAGCGCGAACCAATGCCACCGCGTGTCTGCTCTTTAGCAAGATGGCTCCACATACCGCGCAAGCGAGGCAACAGATACTGCAATTGGGCTAGCTGCACCTGCAGGCGGCCCTCACGGGTCTGAGCGTGCAGGCCAAAGATATCGAGAATCAACGCCGTGCGGTCGATAATCTTAACCGGTTCGCCCACGGCTTTCTCAAGATAAGACTGCTGCGAGGGCGTTAAATCGTCGTCGAAGATAACAACATCGACATTCATACGATGCACGAGCCCGCAAAGCTCCTCAACCTTACCGGAGCCGATAAACGATTTTGGATATGGCTTAACCAGACGCTGCGACAAACGCGCTACGCACTGGGCGCCAGCCGTATGGGCCAGGCGCTCAAGCTCGTCAAGCGAACGATCGAGCGGCCAGGCGTTATCGCGCCACTCAACTCCGACAAGAACGGCACGTTCGGGCTCAGGCGCCGTGGGAACGAGGGGAAACCGAGCCATTAGGCCGCCTCGATACGGTGAAGGATATCCTCAACAACCTCATCGATCGTAAACTCGTCCATATCGAACCACACGATGCGGTCATCGCGTTTAAACCACGAAAGCTGACGCTTGGCATAGCGACGCGAACGCATCTTGATGAGTTCGCGAGCCTCATCCATAGAAATCACGCCGTTAAGGGCATCGATAATCTCTTTATAGCCAATCGCCTGCATCGAAGTCAGGGCATCTTCCAGCCCCTGGTCCATAAGACCGCGAACTTCATCAACAAGACCCTGCTCAAACATCAGATCGACGCGTAGGTTAATACGCTCGTAAAGCGCCTCACGATTACGCGTCAGACCAAACCATAGAGCATGATAATGCTCGCGCGGAACACTAAACTGACTTTTTTGCTGTGCATAGGAAATACCATCATCATGCATCTCGAGCGCACGAATCACACGACGAATATTATGGGGGTGGATGACCGCAGCGGACTCGGGGTCACGCTCGGCAAGCAGCGCGTGCAGCGCTTCCTCGCCAATGCGCTCGGCAAGCTCCTGATACCCCGCGCGGCGATCGTCCTCAAGCTCGCCCGAGGGAAAATCCATCTCATCCAGAGCAGCCTTGAGATACAAGCCTGTACCCCCGCAAAACACCGGTAGGCGGCCCTCGCCCAGCAAGCGCTCAACATGCACACGAGCGTCTACCTGATACAGTGCTGCAGAATATGCAACGCCCGGATCAACAATATCGACCAGGCGTAGAGGCGCCGTGCATTCCTCGGGTGCCATCTTAGCAGTGCCGATATCCATGCCTCGATAGATTTGCATCGCGTCACACGACAGCACTTCGGACGAAAGACGAGCCGCCAAACGATCTGCGACATCACTTTTGCCAACCGCGGTCGGACCGACAATCGCAACGGCGGAAAGGCCTGCCCCGGGAGAAATCATTAGCGCGGCTCGCCCACAACGGATCCGGACAGATACCACGTCTTGGCAACGTCGACGTCGACATCGACAATCTTGCCAATTAACTGATCGATGCTATAGCCCGCGGGAATCGGGGCATGAACGGTCTGATTCTTAGGACTCTTGCCCAGCAGCACCGCGTCATTCTTTTTGCTCGTACCCTCAATAAGGGCCGGCACAACGGTGTGGAGCTCACCTTGGTTATACTCGTGCGCTGTGGTCTCGATAACCTTTACCAGACGGTTGAAGCGCTCAAGAATCACCTCATGCGGCGTGGGATCGTCAATCTCGGCTGCCGGAGTACCGGCGCGCTTGGAATAGATAAACGTATAGGCCTGGGCATAACGGACCGTCTCGGCAAGCGAGAGCGTCTGCTCAAAGTCTTCCTCGGTCTCGCCGGGGAAGCCCACGATGATATCGGTCGAAAGCGCAATATCGGGCATGCGATTGCGGATGCGATCGACGAGCCCCAGATAATCCTCACGCGTATAGCGACGATTCATCTCTTTAAGGATGCGCGTCGAGCCCGACTGAACTGCCAGGTGCAGTTGCGGCATGACGGCAGGCGTCTCGGCCATAGCGTCAATGGTCTCGGGCAGCAGGTCTTTGGGGTGCGAGGAAGTAAAGAAGATGCGCTCCACACCCGTATCGCCCACGGCACGCAACAGGTCGGCAAAGCGCGGCTTGCCAAACAGATCGCGACCATAGGAGTTGACGTTTTGACCCAAAAGCGTGATCTCGCGCACGCCCTGGCGTACGAGACCGGTGACCTCATCGACAATCTCCTCGAAAGGGCGGCTCTTTTCGCGACCGCGCACATACGGCACGATGCAATAGGTGCAGAAGTTATTACAGCCCGTCATAATGGGGACCCAGGCGTGGTACTGGGTCTCACGATGCCACGGCATGCTCATAGCATCCGTGTCCTCGTGCTCATTGGTGCGAATATGACGCTTGCCGTCCAAGAATGCCTCGGCAATGAGCTCGGCCACATGCGCGATGGAATGCGTGCCAAAGATAACATTGACGTTATCGACATTGGTGAGCAGACCCTCGCCGTCGCGCTGCGCGATGCAGCCGCCCACGGCGACCACACGCTTGCCCGAGGGGGAAGGCGGGAGGCTCTTACAAGAGTTGCACTGACCGTACAAACGGGTGTCAGCGGCCTCACGAACGCAGCACGTCATGAACACGACAATGTCAGCATGCTCCGGATCGAGCGCCATAAGGCAGCCATACGAGTCGAGCAGGCCACTCACGCGCTCGGAGTCGTGCTGATTCATCTGGCAGCCAAAGGTGCGGATAAAGTAGGTTTTACCCGCAAGAATATCGCGTACGGAACCCTGGTCCATGTGTATAAGTCCTAACGATGGGGAGCGAAACGAGGCAATCAAAAGCTATGCCACAGGCTTAACGTCGTCCATCACAACGTTATCCATAGCGGCTCGATTAATCTGATGAACGTAAATAGAAAGACGGATGGCCGTGCGCGACTCCCCGTTGATGAGGATGTCGGAGAACACCGGTGCGCAGGAAATATCAAACCCGGTCGGAATCAAAAATCCGCGTGCAATGGCCACAGCCTTAATGGCCTGATTGACGGCACCCGCGCCGACACACTGAATATTGACGGGAACACCATCTTTGACCATGCCGGCAATGGCGCCGGCAACGGACGCGGGCGATGATTTGCTTGATACCTTCAGGCAATCCATGAAGAAACTCCTGCGTTTAAAAGTACGTTTTAACTGCAATAACTGTATCGTACCGAACGGACTCGGTAAAGATGCTATTCCTCTTTGGCAAGATCGAACGTCACAGTGATGCGATCACGTGAAACACGAATCTTGGGGTCGCCGCAAAGGTTGAGATAGTACCGCGATGCAAGATCGTTAAAGTCGCGCTCCACGGCTCGCGAGAACTGCGCCATGTCGTCCTTGGCGATACGCAACCCGCGACGATCTTTGGCGAGATCAACCGGAGCAGACGCATGTGAGGACGAATCGCGCTCGCGTAGCAGGCGTGCGGTCACACCGCGAACGGGCTTAATCTGGCCCGCCAAGATACGATGCGCCGTACGCTCGGACATCTCAAGACCCAAACCCGAACAGATACGGATAAAGTCTTCCGCATCCGAAGCAAGACCCAGACGATCGACCACGGGAAGCTCGGCTTCGTCGTCGATAAACAAAAGACGTGAAGCATCGAGACGGCTGGAGGCCTGCGCATGCAGCGTCGCGGCAATCTCGGACGGAGACCCCAGATAGACATCACAGGCGCGCAGCTCCTCGAGGGCAAACTCGCAGGCGGCGCGAATGATGTTGTGAGGGCCACGGGCGCAGACATAGTGACCGTCCTCGTCCTTCACGGCCTGAGGCCAGCTGGACTGATCGGCGCGCTCGCCAAGGCGGTCGGTAGCGACGCTCACCTTAAAGACCGAGCCAAGGTCAACATCCGACGTGACAACGCGTGCCTCGTCGGTGTTTTGCTTAATCGAGAACAAAGCCATGCCTCGACCGTGAACGCCCCAACGGTCCATCTTCATACTCTCGAGCTTGGAGGTAACGCGGGCATCAAAGATGCGCTCCTGCATATCCTGCGGCACGCCCGAGCCATTATCCAGAAAGACGAGCGTACGGACGCCATCTTCCTTAGTCGTGGCGAGATAGACCTTGTCGGCGCCGGCATCACGAGCGTTGCGCAGCATTTCGATGACAATATCCTCGACATGCTGAATGTCGTGCTTTGCCTGGCGCCGCTCGGCCTCCGAAACGCGGAGGCGGACATACCCCTCGCCAAGGTTCTCCTCGACGCGAAGGTTGCCCTCCCCCGACATCGACGCGATAAATGAGATGAGCTCGTTCGCGTCGTTCATGTTATTTAGCGATATCGACAGCGCGGCTCTCGCGAATCACGACGACGCGCACCTGACCGGGATACTCCATCTCTTCCTCGATCTGATGGGCGATGTCATGAGCCAAGACCGTGGACTGAGCATCGGAAATCTTGTCCGGCTGAACCATGACGTGAACCTCGCGACCAGCCTGCATAGCATAGGTACGCTCGACGCCGTCATGGGAGTTGGCGATCTCCTCGAGCTTCTCAAGGCGCTTGATGTAGTTCTCGGCCGATTCGCGACGGGCACCGGGGCGAGAGGCAGAAACGGCATCGGCAGCCTGGACCAGAACATCGAGCACCGTGTTGGGATCGACGTCGGCGTGATGGGCCTCGATAGCGTGAACGATAACGGGCTTCTCGCCATAGCGACGGGCGAGCTCGGCGCCGATAACGGCATGCGGACCCTCGACGTCATGGTCGATAGCCTTGCCAAGATCGTGCAGCAGGCCGGCGCGCTTGGCAGTCACAACGTCCAGGCCAAGCTCGGAAGCCATCACGCCGCACAGGTCGGAAACCTCGAGGGAATGCTGGAGCACGTTCTGACCAAACGAGGTGCGGTAGCGCAGAGCACCCAGGGTCTTAACGATCTCGGGGTGCAGATCGTGGATACCGGTATCGAAGGCAGCCTGTTCGCCAGCCTCGCGCACGCGCTGCTGAACCAAGTCGGCGGCCTTGTGATACATCTCCTCGATGCGGGCAGGGTGAATGCGGCCGTCAGCGATAAGGTTCTCAAGGGCCACGCGGGCGGTCTCGCGACGGACCGGATCGAAGCTCGAAAGCACAACGGTCTCGGGCGTATCATCGATCACGAGGTTGACACCGGAAACCTGCTCGAAGGTGCGGATGTTGCGACCCTCGCGGCCAATGATGCGACCCTTGAGGTCATCGGAAGGAATATGCACGGAGGTAACGGTGACCTCGGCGGTGTGATCGGCGGCACAGCGCTGAATCGCCAGAGACAAGATCTCCTGGGCGGTCTTATGGCACTCGGCGCGAACCTGCTGCTCGGACTCACGGATGATCGTAGCGGCCTCGTGGGTAACCTCACCACGAACCTTGTCGAGAAGCTCCTTGTGAGCATCCTCGCGGGTCAGGTCGGCGATGCGCTCGAGCTCCGAGGTCTGCTTGGCGCAAAGCTCCTCAAGCTCGCGGGAGCGCTTCTCGACCTGGCCAGCCTGGCTGGACAGCTGATGTTCACGCTTGTCGAGGGCATCGTTGCGGCGATCGAGGGACTCCTCGCGCTGCATCACACGGTTCTCGAGCGTACGAATCTCGCTCTTACGCTGCTTGTCCTCGGCCTCGGCAGCCTGCTTATTCTTGATGATCTCTTCCTTTGCCTCAAGCAGAGCCTCTTTTTTGAGGGTCTCGGCCTGACGCTTTGCATCACCGATTAGGGACTCAGCCTGTGCGTGAGCCGACTGGATCTTTTCGTCGGCCTCGTGAAGACTACCCTGCTTGGCGGTGCGCATGTAGGCAATGGCGGCGATGGCACCCAAAACGATGCCAACGAGCGCTGCGATGATAGGCATGCTCACTCCTTTTTATGGATTCGTTACACAACAAAGCGAACCGTCCTTACGAACGGCTCGCGACATTTGAGTAATATGGGCGCAGCTTATGCGGGTCGGATACAGATAAACATATAAACAAACTCATCACAGATGAGCACATATCACAAAGCAAATGACAGTGTTTATCGTACGTTGAACCGCAACAACTGTCAAATAAATGGACCCAGCAAGGCATCTAAAACGCGGTGAACGGCAGGAACACAAAACGCATGTGTCTAAACTGCGCATTCCTCACGTTCGGCATCCAGACGCGCCTTAACGGCATCGGCGGCGATGTGGTACGAAAAGCCCTTGCCCATCAAAAACCGGACGAGTTTTTCGAATCCACGCGTCTCGGGAACACGACGCTTCGCGAGCAAAGCCGATGCGCGAGCCAAGTCGTCCTCCACGGCGAAAAAATCCTCGGGATAGCCGGGGATATCATCGAGTACGACATGGCGGCGCTTAAGCTCAGTCTCAATCTTGCGCTGCCCCCAGCCGCGTCGTTTGCGTTCCTCGATAAAGTACGAACAAAAGCGGTTCTCATCTAAAAAGCGATACTCAGTGGCACGCTCAACGGCAAATTCAATCGCGGCCGCGCGAAACCCATAGCGAGCCAACTTGTCACGGACCTCACCCGTGGCATGGTCGCGGCGCGACAGCATCTCAGTCACCATGGTAAGCGCGCATTTACGCTCAATGAGCTGCACCGCTTCGCGAAACTTATCCCAATCGCAGGGAAGATCGGGGCGATTTTTAAGAAACAGGCGCGCGACACGAACAGGAATCCAGATGGATCGCTCAAAACCGCCCTCGAGCTCACAGTCGATATGTGCACAAGGCTTTTTTGATGCATACCCACTCGAGAACGAAGAGGCCGCCTTCTTATCGGGAAAGACGACCGTGGCCTCGGTCACCGTATACGACATGAGGGCATCCGCTACTCGTCGTCATCATCGAGCATCGCGGAGCCATCGATGGCGTAAAGCTCATCGAACTCCTCAGTTTCGGGCTGATCGGTCAGCTCGACCTCGGACGGAGCATCGTCATCGAATTCAAGGCCGCAGGCGAGGCGAACCTTATGCTCGATCTCGTCAGCACAATCGGGGTGCTCGCGCAGGAAGGCCTTAGCGGCCTCGCGACCATTACCGAGCTTGTCCTCACCGTAAGCAAACCAAGAACCCATCTTTTTGCAGATACCGCACTCGACGGCCATGTCCAGAATCGAGCCCTCCTTAGAGATGCCCGTGCCGTACATGATGTCAAACTCGGCCGAGCGGAACGGAGCGGCCACCTTGTTCTTGACGACCTTGGCACGCACGCGATTGCCGATAACCTCGTCCTTGAGCTTGATGCTGTCGATGCGGCGAATATCGATGCGCACCGAAGAGAAGAACTTGAGGGCGCGGCCGCCCGTCGTAGTCTCGGGGTTGCCGAACATGACGCCGATCTTCTCGCGCAGCTGGTTAATGAAGATGCAGGTCGTTTTAGATTTGGCGAGCGAGCCTGCGAGCTTACGGAGCGCCTGGCTCATCAGACGGGCTTGAAGGCCGACCGTAGTGTCGCCGATCTCGCCCTCGATCTCGGCACGCGGAGTCAAAGCGGCGACAGAGTCGACGACAATGGCGTCGATGGCGCCAGAGCGAACGAGCATGTCGACGATCTCGAGCGCCTGCTCGCCCGTATCGGGCTGGGAAATGAGGACCTCATCGATGTCCACGCCGATACGCGCGGCATACGTGGGATCGAGCGCGTGCTCGGCATCAATAAATGCCACGACGCCGCCCATAGCCTGGGCCTCTGCCAAAATCTCGAGCGAAAGCGTTGTCTTACCGGAGGACTCGGGGCCGTAAATCTCGACGATACGTCCGCGCGGCACGCCGCCGATGCCCAGAGCGGCATCGAGGGCCAGGGCGCCCGTGGGAATGGCCTCGACCTCGAGCTCGGGACCACCGTCACCGTACCTCATGATGGAACCCTGGCCGAATTTCTTCTCGATCTCGGCCTTGGTGGTGGCGATCATCTCATCGCGCTCTTTACCCGTCGTGCGAGCATGAACGGTACGTACGGGACCTGAATTCTTGGCCATGAATAGCCCTCCTCTTAACAACCTGCATCGATAATAAACGAACGGCTGTTCGTGGTCAACCGTTCAGATAAATCATATGCAGCCGACCTTTCCAAAACCCAACCAAACGCCGACCAAAAACTGACCAAAAACTTGACCGCAGGTGAACCAAGCAAGGCATGACGAGCAAGATTACGACTACTACCTGCACAAAGATCAAATTCGCCGGAGGTCCCTATCTCCACAATTAAGGGGCCCGGAGGCCCCTTAAAACACGTCTATTCCATAGAATCGAGCACACAGACAATGCGACCCAGTGCCTCCGCGACCGCATGGGCACGAACACACGAACGATCGCCCTCATAGTGACAACGAATGGAGTCCACGACCGGCACTCCCCCATCGGCCGAGCGATACGCCCAACCAATATAAAAAGTGCCAGCCGGATCGTCTTCGGTGCCTCCACCGGGGCCGGCATAGCCCGTCGCGCTCACGGCAATATCGCTCTGATACAGCTCCAGCGAACCGGCAGCCATCTCTCGCGCCGTCTGATACGACACCGCGGTATAGTGGTCGAGCGTCTCTTGCTTAACGCCGAGCACGCGATGCTTAATCTCGTCGCAGTACGTCACCGCACCGCCGCGCAGCACCGCCGAGGCACCGGGGATATCGGCGATCGTCGAGGCGATCATGCCCGCTGTTAGAGATTCAGCCGTCGATACCGTCACACCACGAACGCTTGCACGCTCGACGATATCGGCTGCGAGCTCTTCATTGTGCGCGGCAATCTGCTCAAATGATTTCGTCATGCCCACCAGGACCTAGACCGAAAAGACGATCTTGCGGCAGTTCCAGAAGTACTGAGCGCCCGAGATAACGGTCAGGATAACGGCCACGGCGTACAGGAAGCGTGAGACGCCATAGAGACCGAGCAACAGCTCCGCAGGCCCCAACTGGAGGCCGGTCATCGCAAAGACGCACAGGTAGCCGCAGATGGAGACCATCGTGGTCGCCGTCTTGTACTTGCCGAGCTTATCGGCGGCAACGACCACACCGGCCGCACTCGCGACCATGCGCAGGGCGCTCACCAGCAGCTCGCGGAACAGGATGATGAACACCGACCACACAGTAACGGCACCAAAGTCCAAGAACAGCAGCAGGGCCGAGAACACGAGCAACTTATCGGCGATGGGATCCAGGAACTTACCGAAGTCGGTGATCTCGTTGCGCGAACGAGCCAGGTAGCCATCAACCTTATCTGTGCACGACAGGATGACGTACAGAATAAAGGCGGCGGCGGCGAGCGGGCCGTCGAAGGTGCTCCAATCCGTACCGGCAACGCTTGTGTGAGACAGCGCCGACACGATCATGAACACCGGAATAAAGACGATACGCACGCACGTCACGATGTTGGCGGGCGTCCAGACACTCGTCAGTTCCTTATTGCTCTCGTTAGCCACGACGCTCTCCTACTCCACAACATGACCGATAAGCTCGTAGCAGAAGCTATCGGTAAACTCGACCGTCAGAATATCGCCCACAGATGCCTCGCTGGCATCCAGATGCACCGCGCCATCGGAATCGGGCGCCTGGAACCAGGCATGTCCGATGAGCTCGGCACCGTCTTCGGTCTCCTCGATACCGTCGACGATCACCTGGGCGCGCTCGCCCACGTGCGCGGCAGTCGCGGCAAAGCCGAGCGACTCGGCCAGGTCCATAGCCTCCTGGGCGCGCTCGAGCTTGACCTCCTCATCGACCTGCCCCTCCATCTTGGCGGCCAGGCTGCCCTCCTCACGCGAGTAGGCAAAGACGCTCGTGTAGTCAAAGCCGACGGTGTCCATAAAGTCGATAAGATCGCGGAACTCGTCGTCGGTCTCGGTCGGGAAGCCAACCATGGCCGTGGAGCGAATCACAATACCGGGGATGCGCTCGCGCAGGTCGCGGAACAGATCCTCGAGCTCCTGGCGCGAACCGGAGCGACGCATGGCCTTAAGGATGCGCGCATCGCAGTGCTGCACGGGGATATCGATATAGGGCAGCACCTCGGGCGTATCGCGAATGGTCTCGATAAGCTCGTCAGTCATGCCCTCGGGCTGCAGGTAGAGTACGCGGACCCACACGTTATGAGGACGCACCGCCTCAGCAACGGCCTGCAACAGCTGCGCCAGATTGCGCGGCTCGCCCTCGGCGAGGTCCTCGTCGGCAAAGTCGGTACCCCAGATGCCCGTGTCCTGACCGATCAGAACGATCTCGCGCACGCCACCGGCGACCAGGTCGCGCACCTCGGAGATAATGCTCTCGGCATTACGCGAGTGATAACGACCGCGGATATACGGGATCATGCAGAAGCTACAGAAGCGGTTGCAGCCATCGGAGATCTTGACGTAGGCGACAGCGCCCTCGACGGTACGCTTGACCTGCGGAATATAGGCGGCAATCTCGCGCTCGACACCCAGCACGTCATCGATGACCGCCACGATGCCGTCTTCCTCGTCGGCCTTCACAAAGGCCGCAACTTCGGGCAGCTCGTCGGGCAGGTCGTCGCCGTAGCGTGACGGCACACAGCCGCACATGACGATCGGGCAGGAACGAACGCCGTCCTGCACCTCATTGGCAAGCTCGAGCGTGGTCTCGATGCTCTCGGACGTTGCAGAGGCAAGGAACGAGCACGTATTGACGATGGCGATATCGGCATCCTGCGGATCGAATGCCTCCTCGTAGCCCGCGGCGGTCAGCAGCGAACGCATACGGTCGGTATCGACCTCGTTCTTGGCGCACCCGAGGGTGATATAGAGTGCGGAGCCCAACGGAGTATCCATGTTGGAGAGCGGTCCTTTCGAATGAATTAGCGGTAGTTGGTGAACTGCAGCGGCTGACCGTAGTCCTGGTCGCGCAGGAACTGGATCACGGTCTGCAGCGCATCCTTGGAAGCAGAGGAAACACGCAGTTTGTCGGCCTCGATCGTCACCTTGACCTTGAGCTTCTGATCCTTAATGTCCTTATTGATCTTCTTGGCAGTCGTCTGGTCGATACCCTCGACGATGTGACCGAGCACGCGCACGGTACCGCCCGATGCAGCCTGAGGCGCATCCCAGGACACGGCCTTAAGATCGATACCGCGCTTGATGAGCTTGGAGCTCAGGACATCGACGATCTGCTTGGAGACAAAGTCGGCCGGGGCGTTGATCGTAAAGAGCTTGTCGCCCTTCGAAAGCTCGATCGTGGCGCCGGAGTCCTTCAGGTCATAGCGCTGGGAAATCTCGCGCGTGGTCTGCTGGAAGGCATTGTCGACCTCCTGCATATTGACCTCGGACACGACGTCGAAGCTGGAATCTTTAGCCATGGTTAATCCTTTCGCTTACGAGCGGCTTAGTAGCTGTCGTACGAATAGTCGTCTGAATAAGGCGTAGTCTGCCCGTCGGTGGCGGTATCGGTGCCGTCCGTGGACTGGGTATCGGTTCCATCGGTTCCGTCGGTGCCATCGGTGCCATCGGTGCCGTCGGAGCTCTCGCCGTCCTTGGAGTCGGTCGTCTCCTTCTTGGGAACGGTGATCGTCACGCGTGCCACGCCCGACGTCTTAGTGTCGTAGCGAACCTTTTCGCCGTTCTTGGTAACGGTGACATCGGAAGGCTTGGACGTGGTGATCTCGATCGAGGACTCGGGCGTGTATTCCTGCTCAAAGGGTCCGGTCGCCTGGGCGCCATAGACCGACTTGCCATCAACCTTGACCTCAATCCAAGCAGTCTTGCCCTTGGCAACGGAGATCTTGACCTTTGTGACCTCGTTCTCCTCCTTCTTGGCCGTCGTCTTGGCGGCGTCCGAATCGGTGGACTCGTCCGTCGCCTCATCGGCATCTTCATCCTCATCGACGGATTCGGTCTTCTTGGAAGACTTCTTAGTCGTTGTCTTGGTGGCAACGGGCGTCTCGGGCGTCGAATCGGGCGCCGAGGAGCCGCAGCCAC
>CAJLAN010000014.1 GCA_905204635.1 uncultured Collinsella sp.
GAGGCGCCACTGGCGCCTCCTGTTCGTGCGGAACTCATTGAGAGGCAAGGCCCTGCGCTCGGCCCCTCGGTTCCGTGACGACTCGGCCGTTCGGGTCAGGCGGGCTGATAGGAAAGATGGTGACGGAGGCGCAAAATGCGCCTCCGCCTTTTGAATGTGATGAAAGTGTGGCGAAATGAGCTTAAAACTTCCGTAAATGTGATAAATGTCACGTTTTACCTAGGGTAAAATGTGGGAAATATCACGTTTACGGAAGATTCTTTGCGGGAGGTTCGGCCATGCAGCGAGATATCATTGCCAAGCTTAACGCTTGGAAAGCGTCAGAATATCGTAAGCCGCTTATCCTTAAGGGGGCGCGCCAGGTTGGAAAGACGTGGGCGCTTAAGGAGTTCGGTCGAACCTCGTACCGCAATTTTGTGTATCTGACGCTCGAGGAGCCGTCACCTGGGGTACAGAGCGAGTACGCTCAGTTTTTCGAAGGTACGCGCGATCCTCGACGGATCATCTCAAATCTTTCCCTGGCACTTGGACAGCCTATCGAGCCCGGCGAAACGCTGCTTATTATTGATGAGATCCAGGATTGTCCTTCTGCAGTCGGCGCCCTTAAATACTTCTGTGACGAGGCCCCCGAGTATCACGTCGCATGCGCAGGGTCTTTGTTGGGCGTTCGCTTGTCCCGTGAGACCAGCGCTTTTCCGGTGGGAAAGGTCGAGTTCATGGAGATGCGCCCCATGAGCTTTTCCGAGTTTCTGAAAGCCGAGGGCGCTGCAAACTACGACGAATACCTTGGCGGCCTGGATCAGATCGAGACAGTGCCCGATTTCTTCCATGTCCGTCTCGTCGAGCATCTTCGTCGTTATTTTGCATGCGGCGGCATGCCAGAGGCTCTTGGCCGGTGGGTGGAGACGGGCGATATCGTTCAGGTCGATAAGGTGTTGTCTGATCTCTTGGATTCCTACGAGCGCGATTTTGCCAAGCATGGTGGCCGTGCGCAGTTCGCCAAGCTTTCGCAAATATGGAACTCGATTCCAGCTCAGTTGGCGCGCGAGAACAAAAAGTTCGTTTGGGGTGCGGTGCGCGAGGGGGCTCGTGCTCGAGAATACGAGGATGCTCTGGAATGGCTTGCCGATGCTGGGCTCATCACGGCGGTTCGCCTTAATGCTGCCGGTGGTGTGCCGCTCTCTGCGTACGATGACCTCAAGGCATTTAAAGTCTACTGTCTTGATGTCGGCTTGCTGCGCCGCATGGCAAGGCTGGATGCGTCCGCTTTTGCCATCTCGGATGCGCTATTTTCGGAGTTCAAAGGTTCGTTCGCCGAGAACTATGTGCTTCAGGCATTACTTTCACAGTTAGATGCTGCTCCGCGTTATTGGACAAACGAGAAGCCGAAGCACGAAGTCGATTTTTTGATTCAGGTCGGAAACGAAATCGTTCCCGTCGAGGTCAAATCGGGAGAGGTCGTTCATTCCAAGAGCCTTAAGTACTATGCCGACAAGCATGCGGAGACGACTCCATTGAGGGTCCGCTACTCACTTAAGAACCTAAAGCTCGACGACGGGGTGCTCAACATTCCGTTGTATTTGGCTGATCGATCTGTCCCTCTTATCAAAAAGGCGCTTGATTGTGCGCATCTTGACGTTTAGATCCCGGGTGAGCTGACGGGCGGCGGCTAATTAATCGCTCCGTTACGGCCAGGGAGCTTGGGCCTTAGCGATGCTTGCTTCGCCAAGCCGTGGGTGTCATGCCGGTGTATTGCTTGAAGGCTTGGGCGAAGGCGGCCTGCTGAGGGTAGCCTAGACGCTCTGCCACCTGCGCTATCGTGAGCGCGCTATCTGCCAAAAGGTCCTGCGCTCGCTCCATACGGCGTCTGCGAATGTAGGCGCCCAGGGACTCGCCGGTTTGGGCCTTAAAGGTGGCGCATAGTTTGGAGCGGCTTGTGTAGAGCCTCTCGGCCACCTCGTTGATACCCACATGTCTGCCTTTGTCGAGCGTGCGCTCAATCATTGCCGTTGTTTCTTCGGCCATGGTTATGCTGACGCGTGTGTCTGCCGCCTGCCGCGCCTGCTTGTGGGCCGCGCGCGAACAGGCGAGCTCCGCGACCATGGTCTCCACGATGCCCTGCATATAGACGTGTCCGCCTACGGTTTGGGCACGGTCCTCGTTAATCCGGCGCAGCGTGTGATAGATGGCAGACGTCGCTTCCTCGTGCCATGGCTCGGCAAACGCCTCAAAGATTCCCGCGAACTCGGTGGGATAGCGGTGCTCCAGTTCGTCAAAATATCCAGGCAAAAAGAGCACCGAGCGCGAGTGATAAAGTTCCCCCGCAAACAGCGGGCTTAATTCCTCGCCACAGCTATCTTGGATAAAGCTGCAAACGGCATTGTTTGGCCACGGTCCATGCGATGGTTTGAGGTTCGCGGGCGTTATGCCAGTCTCGGGCATGCATGTAAGTGTGGGCGCGCTGACTTCGCTCACGCAGGCGTACGGCTCGGGTGTGTATTCGGCCAGGTACATATCGTGCGTCGGGGTGATGAAATGCTCCATGACAATGCAGGCAGGGGAGAGAGGCATGATCCATGCGCGTCCGTGCGCCCGATCGTTTGCCACCTCGCCGGTAAAGACAGCGCCCTTGCCGGAAAGCTCCAGGCCAAACTGCTCAAACTGTGGTGCGTAGAGCTCAGTTATGTCGGTCGCAGCCCGATGCATTTTCAAAAGCGTCCCCTTCCTTTGCGAAAACGTCCACGCCTGGCTCGATTGTGTGCCTTGGCTAACATATCAATGATAAGTTGAGAACGGTTAACTCTCAAGCCGTTAGAAAGGAATCTCATGGCAAAGGGATCAAAAAGGGAAGGTGGAGGCATCGGCGAGTTGCTCGCGTATGCCGGTGACCGCAAATTCCTAACGTATTTGGGCATGGCGCTCTCGCAGCTGCTGAGCTTTGGCCCGTACGTGTGCATTTGGCTTGTCGCGCGCGATCTGATCGCCGTGGCGCCTAACTGGAGCGAAGCCTGCGACATCGCGATGTATGGCTGGTGGGCCGTGGGTTTTGCCCTGGCAAGCATCGTAGCTTATTTCGTGGGGCTCATGTGCACGCATCTGTCCGCGTTTCGCTGTGCGTCCAATATCCGCAAGACTACGAGCGAGCACCTGCTTAAGCTGCCGCTTGGCTACTTTGACACGCACGCCACCGGTGAGCTGCGTCGTGTTGTAGACGGATGTGCCGCCTCCACCGAGACTTTGCTCGCACACATGCTGCCCGATATCGCAGGCGCCGCCGCCATGGTCGTGGGCCTGCTCGTATTGCTTTTCGCCCTCGATTGGCGCTTGGGCGCGGCATGCCTCATCTCGGTGGCCATTTCGTTTGGCGCCATGGCCACCATGATGAGCGGCAAAGGCGCCGAGTTCATGAAGGCCTACATGGGAGCGCTGGTCAAGATGAACAAGACCGGCACCGAATACGTACGCGGTATTCCCGTGGTCAAGGTGTTTCAGCAGACGGTCTACTCCTTTAAGGCTTTCCACGATGCGATCGCCGAATACGCCGACATGGCACAAAACTATGCGGGCACGTTCTGCCGAGGTCCGCAGGTACTCAACCTTACCGCGCTCAATGGTCTTGTGGCATTCCTGTTGCCCGTGGCGTTGCTGTTGGCGCCGGGCGAGACGGACTTCGCACATTTTATGGCCAACTTCACGTTTTACGCGATATTTTCGGCCGTGGTACCGACGGCCCTGACCAAGCTCATGTTTGTGGGCGAGGCCTCTCAGATGAGTGCCGATTCGCTGGCTCGTATTCGAAGTATCATGGATTCCAAGCAGCTCTCCGTGCCCGCCCAACTCAAGCACCCTGCCGGCGGCGAAGTGCGATTTGAGGACGTAAGCTTTACGTACGAGGGTGCCGAAGCACCTGCCGTTAGCCATGTAAGTTTCAGTGTTCCCGCTGGTAGCACCCTCGCCCTAGTGGGTCCTTCGGGCGGCGGCAAGTCAACCTGCGCAAGCCTGATTCCTCGTTTTTGGGATGTCTCTTCGGGCCGAGTGCTTGTAGGCGGTGTGGACGTTTGCGATATGGATCCGCACGAGCTTATGGACCAGGTCGCTTTCGTGTTCCAGACTAACCAGCTGTTCCGGCAAACACTTGCCGATAATGTGCGCGCCTCCAAGCCTACGGCCACTGACGACGAAGTGCGTGCGGCCCTCTCCGCAGCTCAGTGCGACGACATTGTGGCCAAGCTCCCGCAGGGCATCAATACCATGCTCGGTGCCGGCGGAGCATATCTTTCGGGCGGCGAGGTCCAGCGCGTGGCGCTCGCCCGCGCGATCCTTAAAGACGCGCCTATCGTGGTGCTCGATGAGGCCACGGCGTTTGCCGACCCCGAGAACGAGGCGCTCATCCAGCGCGCCTTTAGCAAGCTGGCGGCGGGTCGCACGGTCATTATGATTGCTCATCGACTCTCGACTGTAGTGGGCGCAGATCAAATCGTGGTGCTCAACCAGGGCAGGGTGCAGGAGTCGGGTACTCATGCCGAGTTGCTGTCCCAAGAGGGTTTGTATGCCAAGATGTGGGCCGAATACGAACAGGCCGCGAGCTGGAAAATCACTGCAGCGACCGCGGATGCCGCCGTCACGAAGGGAGGCGAGGCCTAAATGTTCGCCTCATTCCAAAAGAAGTATTTCCTATCCGATAAAGGCGTCGCCGGCGTAAAGCGCGGCATTTTCTGGACCACGCTCACCAATCTTATTACCATGGCCGGCATGGGCTTTTTATTCCTGGTCATGGCCGGTTTTGTCGAACATCTCGCCACTGGCGCTGACCTGCCGGATGCCCTGCCGATCGTGGGCGGCCTCCTGGTCTTTTTCGTGTTGCTCTTTGCCTCTAACTGGCAACAGTATTACTACACCTACTGCATCTTTTACGAGGAGTGCGGCAAGCAGCGTATGGAGATCGCCGAACGCTTGCGCAAACTGCCGCTGTCGTTTTTCGGTCGTCGTGATCTGGCCGATTTAACCGAGACCATCATGGGCGATGTCCAGACCATGGAACATGCCTACAGCCACGTGTTGGGAGAGCTTTGGGGCGCCATTATCGCAAGCGCTATTGTGTTCGCAGCATCGCTGTTCTTTTGCTGGCAGTTGGCGATCACGGCGTTCTGGAGCGTTCCCGTGGCCTTTGCCGTGCTGTATTTGACGCGCGGCCCCATGGTCCCGGTGTTCGACCGTGTTCGCGCCGAGAAGGTCAAAGTCACCGAGGCGATCCAGGAGACGCTCGATTGTGTGCGCGAGATCCGCGCTACCAACCAGGAGGCCTATTATCTTGAGGGACTCGGTGCCGTGATCGATGACGAGGAGCGCGAGACCACTAAGGGAGAACTCGTTAACGGGCTTTTGGTCAACTCTGCCTTTGTCATTTTGCGTCTGGGGGTCGCTTCCACGCTGGTAACGGGTGCCGCGATGGTTGCCTCGGGGCGGGCCGACTATTTGGTGATGTTTGCCTTCTTGCTTATGGTGAGCCGTATCTATGCGCCCTTTGACCAGGCGTTAATGTTAATGTCCGAGCTGTTTGCCGCCGAGTCGTCTGCCAAGCGCATGCGTTCCATCATGGAAGAGCCTGTGGCGCGGGGCAGCGAGAAATTTGAGCCCGCGGGTCACGATGTGGTGTTCGATCACGTGGCATTTGGCTATGGTGCGGGCGAGGACGGCCGCGCCGGCGAGAAAGTTCTTACCGATGTGAGCTTTACCGCCAAGGAAGGCGAAGTTACGGCGCTGGTCGGTCCTTCGGGTTCCGGTAAGTCTACGGTGAGCCGCCTGGCCGCGCGCTTTTGGGATGCCACTGCGGGCAAGGTTACCGTGGGCGGTGTGGATGTTGCGGGCGTCGATCCCGAGGTACTCCTGCGCGACTACGCTATCGTGTTCCAAGACGTGCTGCTCTTTGACGACACGGTGATGGGAAACATCCGCCTCGGGCGTCGTGATGCCACCGATGAGGAAGTGCTTGCGGCCGCGCGTGCCGCCAACTGCGACGAGTTTGTGTGCCGCATGCCGCAGGGCTACGACACCATGATCGGCGAGAACGGCTCCAGGCTGTCCGGTGGCGAGCGCCAGCGCATCTCCATCGCCCGCGCGCTGCTCAAAGACGCACCCATCGTGCTGTTGGACGAGGCGACGGCAAGCTTGGATGTGGAGAACGAGACCGTGGTACAGCAGGCACTCTCCCGTCTGCTTGCAGGTAAGACGGTTATCGTTATTGCCCACCGTATGCGTACGGTGGAAAATGCCGACAAAATCGTTGTGCTCAAGAATGGAGTGGTTGCCGAACAGGGCACCCCGGCGCAGCTCAAGGCGGCAGGTGGAGAATTCGCCCGCATGGTTGCGCTGCAAAAGGAGGCGGCGGACTGGCAGCTGTAGGAATATGACAAAGGGGCAGTCCCTTTGTCATATTGAGTTCACCCCCATAGTTTCCAAAAAGTTAACCATTGTTGAACTTAATAGTTAGATAAACTAAACTATTTTCCAAAAGTGTGCTCGAGCAAACTTGTTTACTCGGGTGCTGAGGCACCGTGCCGCGTCCAATGCGGCAAAAGGGAGAAACAACATGAAGAAGTCGACGTTCAATACCCTGCTTGTCGGTGGCGGTTTTCTGCTTGGCACGGCCGGCATCAAGCTGCTTACCAGCGCTCCGGTCAAGAATGCCTGCGTGCAGGGCATCGCGTGCGGTATGCGCGTCAAGAACTGCTACCAGGACATGGTCGAGCAGGCCAAGGCCAATGTCGATGACATGGTTGCCGAGGCTGCCTACATCACCCAGAGCGAGGCCGCTGCTGACGAGGCAGCCGAGTAACGCTCCCAGGCACAAGCTATGAGATTCTCGATTATTAGCGAGATCCCCGGCAGGACCCGCCTTCAGTTGGCGGGTCCTGTGCCAGAGAGTGATCTCGATGCGCTTCTTAAGCTCAGCGGCGACATCGACGGCGTGCACAAGGTGCGCGTTTACGGCCGTATTGGCCAGATGGCGCTCGAATATGATGAGCAGTGTCGTGCGGGCGTGCTCGACGCTTTGTGTGCGCTCGATGCCCAGGCCATTGCCGACGCAAAGACGGGTTATGTGATGCAGCTTGAGCCACGCAAGCACAAGCTCGTCATGGATCTTGCCACACTTATCGGCGCCCACTACGCGCGCCGCTGGTTCTTGCCGACGCCTCTGCGTGCGGTGTTTGTCGTGGCCGGTTACATGGCATTTTTGCGCGCTGCCCTTCATGAGCTGGCGCAGCCGCGCCTAACCGTTCCTGTGCTTGACGCTTCGGCCATCGGCATTTCGTTCGTCAAACGTGATGTCGACACCGCGGGCCAGACGATGTTCCTGCTCAACGTGGGTGAGCTGCTCGAGGACTACACCCGCGCCATGAGCGAAAACGAACTCATCAACTCGCTGCTCGATGTGCCCGACAAGGCGCAAAAGGTCGTCGGCGACACCGAGGTAAGCGTTGCCGCCACCGAGCTTGAACCCGGCGATTTGGTCGCCGTGCGCACCGGCATGTCCATCTGCATCGACGGCGTCGTCGAGCAGGGGAGCGCTATGGTCAACCAGGCGACCCTGACCGGCGAGCCGCTGGCCGTCGAGCGCAGCGTGGGCGACGACGTGTTCGCTGGTACCGTCGTGGAGGACGGCAGCATCTTGGTGCGTGTGCGCGCCAATACGGCGCAAACCAAACTGCGCTCAATCGTCTCGCTCGTGCAGACGGCCGACTCGCTCAAATCCGAGGGCCAGTCGCACATGGAAGACCTCGCCAACAAGATTGTCCCGTGGAACTTCCTGCTCGCGGGCCTGGTTGCGCTTACCACCCGCAGCCTCATCAAGACCTCAGCGGCACTGATGGTCGACTACTCGTGCGCACTCAAGCTCACGGGTTCCGTCGCCGTCATGACTGCCATGAGCGATGCCGCCAAGATGGGCGTCATGGTCAAGGGCGCGAAGTACTTTGAGTCGTTTGCCAAGGCCGACACCATTGTGTTTGATAAGACCGGCACGCTGACCGAGGCGCAGCCGCGCCTGGCTTGCGTACTGACGACCGATGGCTGGAGCGAGGACGAGGTTCTGCGCCTTTCCGCTTGCTTGGAGGAGCATTTCCCCCACCCGGTAGCGCGCGCCGTCGTCAACGCTGCTCGCGAGCGTGGACTCGAGCACCGCGAGCGTCACGCTGCGGTCGAGTACATCGTGGCACACGGCATTGCCTCGTCCATCGAGGGTCGTCGCGCAATTATTGGCTCGGCACACTTTGTGTTTGAGGACGAGAGCGCGCAGCTCGAGTCCGACATTAAGGAGCAAATTGAGTTCCAGATGCAGGGCCTGTCGCCGCTGTATCTGGCGGTCGACGGCACGGTTGTGGGCGTGCTCGGTATCGAGGATCCGCTCAAACCTGGTGTGCGTGAGGCCATCGCCGACCTGCATGCGCTGGGCGTCAAGCATGTCGTAATGCTTACGGGCGACTCCGAGCGCACGGCCGAGCGCATTGCGCGCGAGGCGGGCGTCGACGAGTTTAAGGCCGAGCTGCTGCCCGAGGACAAATACGCGTACGTGGAGCGCATTAAGAGCGAGGGACGCCACGTTGCCATGGTGGGTGACGGCGTCAACGATTCGCCGGCGCTCGGTTTGGCCGATGTGGGTCTGGCCATGGGCGGTGGAAGCGACATCGCCAAGGAGGTCGCCGATATCATCCTGACCGATACGGATCTCGCCGCGATCGTGCGCCTGCGCCGCATGAGTCAGGGCCTCATTGATCGTCTGACGAGCTCCTACTCTAAGGTGATGCTCACCAACTCGGCGCTCCTGGCGCTCGGCATTACCGGCGCGATTACCCCGCAGACGTCGTCGTTGCTGCACAATGGCTCGACGATTGCCTACAGCCTGAGCAACGCGAAAGCATATCTGCGCTAGCACTTTTACTTTAGTTTTCGGCCTGCATTTGGGCGGTGTTGCAGCCGCCAGAATGCAGGCCTTTTGCGTTTGACCATGTGCTAGCAGCAATATATAGTTGTGCTAGCTAAGATAGCAGAAGTCGAAGGTGAGGTTGAGATGGGTGCTGTTGGCGGCATGGCGCAGGTGAACGTTCGCGTGGATCGCCAGGTCAAGAACCGTGCCGAGGAAGCGCTGCGGCTTTCGGGCGGGTCACTGCCCGAGCTCATCAAAAAGGTGGTGGCCAAGGTCGCGCAGGGTGGCGGGCAGTGCGAGGAAGTGCTTGCGGCCGTCGACGATCGGCAGCAGACCGTCGCGCCCGATACTCCGTTCGCCGCATCATGGGCGGCGGCGGATCAGCTTTACGCGGACCTGGGCATCGCTACGTCGCCCGTATCCGACGATCGCGGTTGGGAAACAATCTATTCCGAAGCCATGGACGAGCGCTATCGCCAAAAGGGGATGATCCAGTGAGTGGGGCGCCTCTCAAGATCATGGTGGACGCCAACGTATGGGTTGATTCGTTTTGCGTCGACCATGCCGAATCGCTTGCCGCGCGTGCGTTTATTGGGCAGGCGACGGAGACGGGGTCGTTACTGTTCTTTCCGGTGCATATCGCTAAGGACGTGCTATACGTTGTCCAACACGAGCTGAAGCGTAGCGTTCTTGCCGTCGGGGGAGCGCTCGACGAGGCTTCTGCCCGCGCAATTGGCGATGCGGCACTGGCGTTTGTTCGGAATATGACTGAAAACGCCACGGCGGTGGGTGCTGATGCATCCGATCTGTGGCTAGCCGACAAATACTTAGCGCTCCATTGCGATTACGAGGACAACTTGGTACTCGCCGCATGCAAACGCGCCCAGGTTGATTACTTGGTAACTAACGATCGCAAACTGCTCGAACATGCCGATCTTGCAGCAAAGACACCTCGTCAAATGATGCCGATTCTTGCTTTGGCCGAACGCGGCGGCGCGGCTATCGGTTGACGCGAACTGTTTACGGGCCTCTTGGACGACGATGCGCTAAGGGACCCGCGTCTGCTATTTACAAAAGCTCGGCCTTAATGGCGGGACTTTCTGCGAGCTGCTCGGCTGCCTTTTCTTCGGAGCTGTCGAGCGCGGCTAAGCTGCGGTAGACCCACTCGTTGACCTGGGTGTTCTTGACGCCTGCGGTCTGCATAAGGGCGCCTACCTCGCAGATTGCTGTGAGCAGATCGGCTTTGGGACCCGCGAGCTCGACCTCGATGCCGTGGTAGGCGGACACGCCGCGGTTCTCACTCACGTGGTCGATAAAGCCCTCGACGGTCTCAAGCTGCTGGGCGAGAGCTGCATCATCGTCAGCGTCCAGCGCGACGAGTGCGTTCGATACCGTGAGGGCGGGATGTCCGCAGGGGACAAAGCCCTCGATGACATCCATAGCTTCGGTAATGGTTGAGCCCAGGCCCACGAGGGCATTGACGAGTTGCTGCTTGGTATCCATAACGGTCCTTTCGACGGGTCAATTTTGCTTGGCGAAAATATACGTGACGCGTTCGGTGGCAAAAGTGCGAAGTGCGGTGCACATTATGGTCTTCATAGCTCGTGCATAGAATGGCAGCCTGTCTTTAGAACGTGGTAAGATAGCTATCCACGAGCGGGGTTCACCCCGCGTGTTCCTTGAAAAGTCGACGGTTATCGGGTGTTTGTAGGCCTGATGCCATCCAGACTTTCCCGACATTCGGGGGCGACTGGTTTCGACACGATAGCTCTGAGAGAGGAAGCAAGCCGAGGTCTCCTCGCCTCGTTAAACAGGGGTACCGTCAAATTGAATTGACAACAACTCTTCTTTTGAGCCTATGGCTCTCGCTGCTTAGTTTATAGCGGCGCGTCAACCCGGTGATTTCCCCGACACCGGCGCGACGTCATGTTAGGGGAATGCTCCCGCGCACGTAATCGGTATGGCGCGGGCTAAGACCGAACCGGTTGGGACGCCGCGAGCGTGTCGCTGCGCGCAAAGCGTCCGAGACAAAACCAGCGACTGAGCTTGGAGATACCAATCAGGGGGCTTTCGTGGACCGGAGTTCGATTCTCCGCGCCTCCACCAACTGTTCAGTAGGCGAACATATGCAGGTGTTCGTCGTTAGGCGGGCGTTCGTATTGCTCGTCGAATAGAAGAAGCCGCTCCATACGGGGCGGCTTCTTTGCGTTCTAGGCCTGCGGCATGATCTCCTGCTCGCCGTCCTCGTCGAGGTACGGCATGAGGAACACGCCGCCCTGCTCGGTGGTAAGCAGCAGGTACTCGCGGTTGTGCTCGTCGCATACGATTTCCTGGCCGATGCCCTCGGGCAGGTCGTATATGGGGCCGTCCGTGCGGGCTTGCCTCACGGTCACGTCTTGCGCTCCCATGGCCTGCGACGCGCAGCTGGCGGCGGCCAGGACGATGAACAGCAGGACGACCGCCGCGAGGATGGGGCCGCACCCGCCGTTGCGCTCCTCGTCTGCGGGGCTCGGGTACGGCATGGCCTATCCCACCTTCACCAGATAGTCGTCGGCCTCTGGCTTGCCCGTGGCCTTGCCCACGGCGATGTAGCGCGTTGCGCCGCTGTAACCCGTGTATCGGCCCCACACGTAGCCGTCGGCGATCTTGTACCAGTTATCCAGCGTCACGGTCTCGCCGCTGGAATAGTGCGCCACCTCGGTGCCGCCCAGGCCGGGGGCGTCGCGCACGCGCAGGTAGTCCACAGTGCAGCGGTAGGTGCCGCCGAAGTTCTCGGTCGTTTCCTGCTGCGCAGGCTGCGGCTGCGGGACGGCTGCGGGGGCGCTTCCAGCAGTGATGCCGAAGCATTCCAGGTAGATGCGCGCCAGCTCGTCCAGGTTGCCGTTGAACTTCTCGCGGTCGCCGTCGTTGTCGATGAAGCCGTTCTCGCACAGGCGGTAGTTGATGCCGCGCGCGGCGGCTCGGTTCGGGTTCGCGAGGTCGGAACGGCGCACCAGCTTCTCGGAGCGCCCTGGCATGAACGCCGCCAGCTTGTCGGCCAGCGCATTGTCGTACTCGTCAGGCTCGAAGCCCTCCTTGATGATGACGTGCGCGCCGTGGGCCGTGGCGATGCCGCTGGCGTCCATGTGCAGCTCCACCACTGGCGCGTCGGTGCTCAGGCGGTTAAGCCCGCCGTCGGCGTACCAGTTGCGGGACGTATCGCCCAGCTCGACCTCGGAACCGCCCAGTTCCTTGATTCGCTGGCCCAGGGCACGAACGCGCTCGGCCTCGGTGCAGCCGCCTGCGCAGCAGCCGGGGTCGCCAGCGCCGTGGCCGCAGATGATGAACAGTTTAGCCATTGCCTACTCCTTCCCGCCTACGGTCACGCCCAACAGGGCGTCGAGCCACTTGGATGTGATGCCCACCGACTTGAACAGCGTGTAGGCCGCCTGCACGCCGCCTACCACGGCGAAGGCGCACGTGACCCATGCGCCCGGGTCTGCGGGCACGCCGCCCACGAAGCCGGTCACGACGCCCGCCAGGAGCGAGCAGCCCAGCGCCAGGATGCGCGCGGCCTTGCCGGTCATGGCCTCGGTCTTGATCAGCTGCACCGCGAACGGCACGGCGAAAGACAGCACGATGGCTGCGATTGCTTGCATTTCTGTCATTTCGGATTCCTTTCTATCGAGCCGATTCCTTGTAGAGCAGGTCAACGCGGTCGGCGATGTGGTCGACCTTCGCCGCCATGCCCTGGCTGCGCGCCTGGCTGTTCGCCAGGTCAGCGTGCAGCACCTCGTTGGAGGTCACGACGGACTCCATGAGCGCCTTCATAGCCTCCATCAGCGCGTTGCTGCGCTCCATCTGCGCGGCGATGCGGCCCTCCATCTGGCTGCGCTCGCGGTCGCGCTGCGCCCGCTCGTTCACCTCGTCCTGCTTTCGCTCTTCGCGCTTGAGGTCGATGTTCGCCTTGCGCTCGTTCTGGGCCTTGAACTCTTCGAGGAACTGCTTGCCGAAGTACAGGACCACTAGGACGAGCAGCGCGCCGAAAAGCGACCCGGGGCCGTACGGCGCGAAGATTTCCAGCACGTCGGTCATTCGTTTTCTCACCTCCTCGAATCGCTGCCGCGATTGTCCGCGAGGTGTCGCCGGGCAAAAGAAAAGCGCCCCCGAAGGGGCGCTCGCTACTCCTGCGGCGCTTCCGGCTGGTCGGGCTCCATGGCTTCCAGCTCGTTGATGCGGTCGCGCCACGTCTGGCGCTGCGAGATGATCTCGGCCACCTCCTTGGCAGCTGCGGCGATGGCCGAGAGCAGGTCGGTGATGGACGATGCGGAGAAGATGCGCTCCACCGCCTTCATGACCTTGTAGTCGCTCTGCTCAAGCTGCTGTTTGTAGCCGTTGATCTCCCCGGCGATTTCCTGTTCCGTCATGGGTCGCTCCTTCCGTTGCTAGGGTAGGGGCATGTTCCCATCCGTGTCGCCTCCAGGTTTGGATTGCATTGAGCAACCCCCCCCCGCGGGATTTCCGAACAGGCTGCGGTACAGCGCGTCCATGGCCCGCACGCTGCGGTGCGCGTCCAGCCGCTTCATGCCTCCGCGCCAGCTCTGGTAGCTCTGCTCCACCTGCTCGGGGGTCATGATGCCATCGGCGACCATGCGGGCCATCTTCTTGAGCTTGCGGCGCTCCCGCGTTATGGAGTCTCGGCACGGCTTCACGACTATGCGGCCCGTCTCCGTGTAGAAGATGCGCTTCTTCAGCCACGTGAACCCGCGCGTGAGCTTCACCACGCGCGTCTTGCGCGGGTTCAGCTCGATGCCCAGCTCGGCGCATTTGCCCTCTATCAGCAGCAGGCACACCTGCAGGTAGCCCTTGGACTCGTGTATCAGGTAGAAGTCGTCCATGTAGCGCCCGTAAGACTCGGGGCGCAGCATCTCGGTCACATAGTGGTCGATGCGGTTGGGGTGGGCCACGGCGCATATCTGGTTCGGCTCGCTGCCCAGCCCCAGGCCCACATCGCCCTGCGCGTCTATCATGCGGTGCTCCAAGGCGACCACGCGCGGATCTAGCAGCGCGGAGGCCACCTGGTCTTTGACGGGTTGGTGCGCTATGCGCGCGAAGTAGTCGGAGAAGTCGCCCAGGAGGATGTAGCCCTCGCGGCCGTGCCGCCTCCAGTGGTCGGCCAGGTGGCGCTTGAGCAGCTTCAGGGCGTAGTCGGTGCCGCGCCCCTTGATATTGGCAGAGTTCGCGGCTATGAGGGTGGGCACGATCGCGGGCACGAGCGCGTTCTGCGACAGCGACTTCTGCACCACGCGCTCGGGAAAGTGCACGGCGCTGATATGGCGCAGCTTGCCGCGCTCCCACAGGTCGAAGCGGATGAAGCCCCGGCATATGTCGCGGCCCTCCAAAAGGTCGCGGCGGGACAGGACGGCGTTGCGCAGGTAGCTTCTCATGTACCTCTGCGTGGACGACTTCCACATGACGCCCCGCGCGGCCTGCTTCGATGCCTTGCACAGGCTGTTGAGGTCGGCCACGGTATCAAGCGTGCACGCCTTGACGTGCTCGGCCTTGGCCTGCGCGCGCTTCTCCTCGCGGCGCTTGCGGCGCGCCGCCCGCCTTTGCTCGGAGTTCACAGGAGGCACCCCGCGCGGCTTGCAATGTGGCTCTGGCAGCCGCTTGAGGTATGGCCATGAAACGCGGCGAAGCCACGGAGCGCCGCGCCATGCAAGCAGCGTCCGGCCACCCTCGCGGGGTGCGTATTTACGGGCGCATGCCCGACGGTCGCGCCTTCCTTCCTCTTCGCGCTCTGCTTTCGGCCCTGGGGCCTACTCGGTCTGGCAGTAAGGGAATCCGGGGCGGGGGCGAACCCAGACGTTCGTCGCCGAGTTGTAGTTGGCATTGCCGTTGTTGTTGACGTAGCACACGTTGGACGAGGAGCCACCCATGACGGAACGCAACCACCAATTGTACCGATAAACAAGGCGCGACCGCCGCCCATTATAGCGAACGCAGGCGCTCTAGCTCGGCCTCGGCCTCGGCTATGCGCTCCTCGGTGGACTTCTTGCCCGTCACGCGCACGTTCTTGCGCGCGCCCTTCAGCAGCCTGATCTCCTCCTCAACCATGGCCGCCAGCTCCTCGAAGCGGTTGGCGTTCACGGGCAGGCCGATATCCATGAGGCACTGCATGTCCAGCATCAGCTGCTCGCAGTCCGCTATGGCCAGCGTCAGGTAGCGTTTCCTCTCCAGCGCGTTGAACGAGGTGTTGGGGTAGAAGCAGTCGGCGCGGTTGACGTTGTACACGATGCTGCGCGCCGTCTCCACGGTCGGCACCGCGTTCAGCAGACGATAGGCCTTCGGAACCACGGAGGACGACGCCATCAACTTGTTGACCTCCACGCGGATGGCGATTGCTTGAGTGAAAAACTTGTACTCGGAAACCTCGCGGTTGCGCTGGTAGACGCCGCTCACGTGCACCTCCTGGGGAAACTGGCGGAAAAAAACGGCCCGCTTCGCGGGCGAGAGGCGACCGCGCGAGGCGGTCGCCTAAAAGCAGAGTATAGAGCACTCGGCTGGCTAGCCGACGAGGAAGCCGGGGCG